>JAATGX010000307.1 GCA_015688915.1 Desulfuromonadales bacterium | reverse complement strand
TCCGGGGTCTGAAGGGCAAGAAGGTCGCCACCCCCAAGCCGGGTACCGTGGTGGATACCCTCTTCAGGGCACACATCGCCCGCAAGGTCGCCAAGCTTGATCCTGAAAAGGATCTGCAGATCGTGCCGGGCGTGGCTCCCGCCGACATGCCGGCCGCCCTGTTCGTGGCCCGCGAGGTGGATGCCGGCATCACCTGGGAGCCGTTCGCCTCCCAGGCCGAGGCCAGATTCAAGAACGCCCGGGTGTTGTACGATGCGGCAGCCGAGTGGAAAAAGAGCAACCCCAAGGCCACCCATTTCTATCCCACCAACGTGGTGATTGCCCGCCAGTCGTTCATCGATCAGCGCGGCGACGAGTTGAAGCGCTTCCTGGCCGCCTATGCCGAGACCATCGACTTCATCAACAGGAAACCGGCCGAGGCCAACCAGATCATTGCCCGGGAGATCAAGCTGGACGCCGCCATTGTCGCCCATGCCCGCAAACGGATCGACTACACCACCAGCGTCGATGTCCCCGCGGCCTTCGAAACCCTGGAGTGGTCTAAACAACTGGGCTACCTGAAAGAGATACCGGCCGAGAACAAGCTGTTCGACCTTTCCCATCTGCCGGTTCAGGCGTCGGCCGGGAAAAAGGCCAGAAAATGAGGAGCAACGGCTTGGCGCGCTACATCCAGGGGGGAATAGGCCTGGTGCTGTTCATGGTGGTCTGGCACGTCGCCTCCACCACCGGCCTGTTCGGCAGGATCGATCCCGAGTATTCGCTCCTGCTCCTGCCGACCCCTGAAACGGTGCTGAAGGCCATTATCGAGACCGTCAAGGACGGCACCCTCTGGGACAATGTATCGGTCAGCATCGTGCGGGTGGCGGCCGGCTTCAGCCTGGCCGTGGTGATCGGCATCCCGCTTGGCCTGGGCATGGCTCTGTCTCCCCTGTGCAACAACGTCGCCGAACCGTTCGTGCGCATCTTTGCCCCGATACCCGGCATCGCCTGGGTGCCTCTGGCCATCCTCTGGTTCGGGCTGGGGGACAAGGCGGCCATCTTCATCATCACCCTCGGGTCGATCTTTCCGATCGTGATCAACACCGTCCAGGGGGTGCGCGACGTGGATGCGCACCTGGTGGATGCGGCGGCCATGATGGGGGCCAGCCACCTGCAGATCGCCCGGCGGGTGATGCTCCCCAGCGTGATCCCCTACCTGGTGACCGGCTTCAGGGTCGGGCTGGGCTTTGCCTGGCGGGTGGTGATCGCGGCCGAGATGGTGGGCGTGCCCAAGGGGATCGGCTACATGCTGGGGGTAGGCCGCAGCACCGGCCGGACCGACATCACCATTGTGACCATGGTGACGCTGGGGGTGCTGATGCTGGTGGTGGAGGAGCTCATGTTCTCCCCCCTGGAAAACCGGACCCGTTTTTGGCGGCGCTCGGTAACGGCCTGATGCCATGGAAAGGAAGGATCTATGAAACGCACCTTTGACACCGGCAACGCGGCCATCACCGAAGGGGCCATCCGGGCCGGTTGCAGCCTGTTCGCCGGCTACCCCATCACCCCGGCCACGGAGATCGCCGAGAACATGTCGCGGCGCCTGCCCCAGGTCGGTGGGTATTACCTCCAGGCCGAGGATGAGAACGCGGCGCTGCACATCTGCAATGGCGGCGCCATCGGCGGCCTGAAGGCCATGACCGCCACCTCCGGCCCCGGATTCATCCTGTTTGCCGATGCCTTTGGCTGGGCGGTCAGCAGCGAGGTGCCGGTGGTGATCGTCAACTCCCAGCGGGTCGGGCCGGTCAGCGGCATCACCGGGGCGCCGGGGCAGGGCGAGTTCTACCTCAGCCGCTACCTGACCCATGGCGGCAACTTCGAGACGATCGTTCTGGCGCCCAGTTCCGTGCAGGAGGCATTCCGGCTGACGGTGCGGGCCTTCTACCTGGCCGAGCGCTTCCGCACGCCGGTTATCGTGCTGGCGGACCAGATGGTGACCGACGGCTGGGAAACGCTGGAACTGCCGGAGAGCGAGGCCGAGTTCACTGCCATGGGGCTGGAGGTGGTGCCGCGCCGCATCCACCCCGGGCCGGAGTTCTACCCGGCCAGCGATGCCATCGACATTCCGCCGGTGGTGCTGGGACACAACACCGGCGCGGCCTGTTCCGACTGGACCCCGACCGACCGGGGCCACGACACCGAGGATGTGACCTGGCAGCACAAGCACGCCTGGCGCCTGATCCACAAGATCCGCAACCACCGCGAACTGATCGACGAGGCCGAGGAATGGTTTCTGGATGACGACCCTGATGTGATCCTGGTGGCCTACGGCACCCCGTCGCGGGTGGTGCAGAGCGCCGTGAGGGCGGCCCGGCGGGAGGGGTTGCGGGTCGGCGGCATCCGCCTGATCTCGCTCTGGCCCTTTCAGGACCGGATGTTCAGCCGCACGGCAACGTACCTGACGGTCGAACTGAACTGGGATGGACAACTGGTGCGCGAGGTGCAGCGCGCGGCGGCTGCCGGAAGCAGCGTGCATTTCTGGGGGCGCTGCGGCGAACTCCCCTCGTCGGGCGAACTGCTGGAGACCGTTCAAAAGCTGCTGAAAAACGAACCGCTGGAGCGCGACGGCTGGCGCACGGAGAAATGGTGACATGAGCGATCTGTTGGAAAAATACGTCCGCCCCGAAAAGAACCCCGGCACCGCCTGCAAGGGGTGCGGCCTGCGCCTGGCGCACCGCAGGGTGCTGGAGGCCATCGACGAACTGGGACTTGGCCAGGGGGATGTGGTCTGGGGTACCGGCATCGGCTGTTCCGGGCGGCAGACCTTTGTCACCTGGAAGGGGGACACCTTTGCCGGCACCCATGGACGGGTCTATGCCATGGCCACCGGCCTGCGTCTGGCGCTGCCGCCGGAAAAGCGCCTGATCCTGACCGTGGGGGATGGCGACGCCTTCACCATCGGTTTCCTGCACCTGCTGAACGCCGCCCGGCGCAACGTGGACATGACCGTGGTGGTGTTCGACAACCTGGGCTACCAGTCCACCGGCGGCCAGTACGGGGTGACCACCCCCCTGGGAAGCCGCACCGACAGCAGCCCCTATGGCGCCTGGGAACCGAACTGGACCCAGGGAGGCTTCGATGTGCTGCGCATTCTCAAGGAGGCCGGCGCCACCTTCCTGGCCCGCCACACCGTGCTTCAGGGGCACGAACCGGTGGAGAGCCTGAAACGGGCCATCCGGAATCCCGGTTTCTCGCTGGTGCAACTGATCTATCCCTGCGTTACCCACTACGGTGTCCAGGCCCTGGGCACCAGGGACCCGGCTGCAATCTACGACTGGTTCCGGGAGCGGACCGCCGGCTTGATCGAAGGCGACCCCGGCGACCGCTTTACCACCGGCATCCTGCACGACGCCAGCGGCAGCAGGGTCGAATTCTCCGCCGCCATGCGCGACTTCGTGGCCTCGGTGCAAAAGGGGGAACGGCATGTCTGAGCGCATCGAGATACTGATCAGCGGCTACGGCGGCCAGGGGGTGGTGCGGATCGGCCAGATCCTGGGGCAGGCCGCGGTATATCAGGGGCTCTACACCACCATGCTGATCAGCCACGGCACCGAGACCCGCGGCGGCTACGTGCGCAGCCAGGTGGTCATCTCCGACGAATTCATCGACAGCCCGGTGGTGGAGCGGCCCGATTACTTCTGCGCGTTTTCGGCGATCGCGTATCAGATGTTCAAGGGGCTGTGCGGCCCGCAGGGCCTGATCCTGCACAACCCGGACCTGGTGTCGCCCGATCCGCTGCTCGAAGCCGGACACTGGGCAATCCGGGCCGAATCGCTGGCGGAAAGGGAACTGGGGAATGCCGTCTTTGCCAATGTCGTTTTCCTGGGCGCCTTGAGCAGCCGCCTGGCGCTGCTCTCCGCCGAACATATCGCTGCGGCGATCCGTGAGCGGCTGCCCGAGCGATTCCATGAAAAAAACCTGCGGGCCTTCGCTCTGGGGCAGGGCCTCAAGGTACAGGTGCAGCCATGATTGGCCAGAAAAGCCGGCCATGCAGCCGGGATGGGCGCGTTACGAACCTCCTTGGCAGGGTACTGGCCGGCGTAAAGGGAATGGGCATTGTGATCATATTCTTCGCGGCCTGGGAGGTGCTGCCCAGGGCCGGCCTGGTCCAGGCCATGTTCCTGCCGCCCGCCACGACGGTTGCCCGCGCCTGGATGGATTTGTTGCGTTCAGGCGAGTTGCTGAAGCATATCGTCATCAGCCTGCAGCGGGTGGGGGCCGGGTTCGGTTTGTCGCTGGTGGTCATCATCCCGCTTGGTTGCCTGATCGGCTGGTACCGGTCGTTTGAAAGGTTCGTCGATCCCCTGGTCCAGGCCTTCCGGCAAACCTCGGCCCTGGCGCTCTTTCCGGTGTTCATCCTGTTCTTTGTAATAGGCGAGTTTTCCAAGATAGGCATGGTGTTCTGGGCCGCCCAATGGCCGATCCTGCTCGGCACCATCAGCGGCATCAGGAATGTGGATCCCCTGTTGATAGACGTAGCCCGGACCCTTGGCATCAAGGATCTCAAGCTGTTCATCAGGGTCATCCTTCCGGCCGCGTTTCCATCGATCATGACCGGTATCCGGCTCGGCGCGGGCGCCTCGTTCCTGGTACTCGTGGCAGCGGAGATGATCGGGGCCAAATCCGGACTGGGATTCATGATCATCAATGCCCAATACAACTTCGAAACACCCCAGATGTATTCGGCCATTCTCACCATTTCACTGTTGGGGCTGGCGGTGAACTACCTGCTGGTCTGGATTGAGAGAAAGGCCATGGCGTGGAAGGAAGAGAGTGTAGCGGCCTGATCGCGAGCAAGTCGAAACCAAGATAAGGAGCAATCGTCATGGGGAAAAGTCTGTTTCCGAAGGTTCTGCTGACAGCCGTTTTATTGGCTCTTGGATTCACGGTGCAGAGTGCACCGGCGGCACAGAAGGAGTTCGGCACCCTCAAATACATCGTCAACAACCTGGGCGATATCGTGGTGATCGACCTGGCCATTGAAAAAGGCTATTTCGAGGAACAGGGGATCAAGGTCGAGACGGTCGGTGTGGCCGGAGGCGGCGCGGCATCCATCCAGGCCATCTTGACCAATAATGCCGATATCGGCGGTGCGGCCATACCGGCCTATGTCAATGCCATCAGGGCCGGAGGCAAGCTCAGGGTCATTTACGGCGGGGTTGCCATGGCACATGCCAAAGACCCCGGTTACTCGCTGATCGTCCGGGATGACGGCACCATCAAAAGCGCCAGGGATCTGATCGGCAAGACCGTGGCCATGGGGGCGCGCGGCGCCATGTGGGATTACGGCACCAAGGAATATCTCAGGAAAAACGGCGTGGCGATTGAAAAGGTCAACATCCTGGTCGTACCACCGCCGCAGCTCGAACAGGTTTTGCGGAGCAAACAGGTTGACGCGGTCATGACCGGCTCGCCCATCTCGGATAAGATCCTCGAGGGTGGCGAAACCCGGCGTCTGGCAAGCCTCTATGAAATCCTGGGGCCGAATTCGGCCGGCGCCGGTTTTGGTTTCGTTGTGCGGGACGATCTGATAAAAAAGAACCCCGAGCTGGTGCGGAGACTGGTTACCGTCTACGAGAAGACCGACCAGTGGGCCGCGAAGCATCCGGAGGAGGCCCGCAAGCTGGTGGCCCACGTGCTGCAGAAAAGAAACCAGAACCCGGTCATCGCGAAATACTGGAAGGGCCCCTACCTCAGGAACCACGGACTGCTTCAGGACAGCGACATTCAGTTCTGGCTGGACTGGTTCCTCCGTGAAGGCAAGATCAGGGAAGGCGAACTGAAACCCTCCGATATCTACACCAACGCATTCAACCCGTACTTCAAAAAATGAGAAGGGGAACAGGGCAGATGAATAAACGGATCATTTCCAGGGCGTTGTCAATGGTTGTGCTGGCGCTGATTTTCACCGTGGCAGGCTCGGTTGCCGCGCAAAAAGAGCCGGCCACGGTCAAGTACATGATCAATAACCTTATCGATGTCACTACCGCCGACATTGCCCTGGAGAAGGGCTTTTTCGAAGAGCAGGGCATCAAGGTCGAGACGGTCGGTGTTGGCGGCGGCGGGGCGGCAGTCATCCAGGCTGTCCTGACCGGCAACGCCGATTTCGGCGGAGCGGCCATGCCGGCGTACATCAATGCCGTCAGGGCCGGCGGCAAGCTGAAGGTCGTTTATGGCAGACCGGCCATGGCACATGAAAAGGATCCCGGTTACCTGTGGATTGTACGTTCCGACAGCAACATCAGGAGTGCCAGGGACCTTGCCGACAAGACTGTTGCCATGGGCGCGCGGGGCGCCATGTGGGAATACGCCACCAAGGAATATCTGAAAAAAAGCGGGGTACCGACTGACAAGCTGAACATTCTCGTTGTTCCGACCCCGCAGCATGAGCAGGTATTACGGAGCAAACAGGTGGATGCCATTGTGGCGGTCTCGCC
>JAATGX010000287.1 GCA_015688915.1 Desulfuromonadales bacterium | reverse complement strand
GGTTCGGAATACGAACCCGGAATGCCGCCGACCATTTCCAGGAGTTGGTGAAGGCATGGGAGGCGGGCCACGATCCCATCAACCTGAATGCCCCGCACCTGATCGTTGCCTATGGCCACAAGGAGTCTCAATACACCGGAAACGACGCCATCATCGCCCTTTCCTACCTGGATGTCGCGGCCCCGGCATTCGGCCTGGGCACCTGCTGGGCGGGTTTTTTCCAGGCGGCGCTGACAAACTGGGAACCGCTCAGGAACGCTTTGAATCTTCCGGCAGACCACGTGTCGATTTACGCCATGATGCTCGGGTATCCGGCGGTTCGCTACCAGCGCATCCCGAAACGCAACCCTTTGCCGCTCGTCTGGAAGTGAGGCACAGGGGGCATATCGTGGGACTGACTCCAATGTGCGTTCAAGTTGACACCTTACCACCCCTAGCCCCTCCTGAAATAGGAGGGGGATTTATAAGCTCCCCTCCTTGATAAGGAGGGGTTGGGGGTGGTCGCTTTTGGTGTCACCTCAACTGCAACTTGAGAATAAACAAAGGGAGGGATCGAAATGAAATGGACAAACCATGTGACGCGGAAGCATGTTGGGGCATTCTCGGCGGTGGTGCTTGGATTTCTTGTCGGATGCGTGTCCCTGGAGGCTGCGCTGCCGGCGGCACCGGTTACGGTACAGGCGCCATCGCCACAGCAAACAGCGCCAGTTAACCTGGGCCCGGTAATCAACACCAAGCTGCGCGAGGCCGAGGCCTCGTTTACCGCCGATGGCACGACCATGTATTTCAATTGCCAGATGCGCCCAGGGCCCGGCGGAAACGACATCTGCGTGTCCCATCTCACCGGCGCGTTCGAGGAGGGGCGCTGGACGACACCGGAGATCGTCGCTCCCGGCGTGATCAGCCTGGCTGAGACCTTTGATGCGGAGCCCTCGATCTCTCCGGACGGCAAGACGCTCTTTTTCATGAGCGGCAAGCGCCCGGGTGGGTATGGCGGGATGGATATCTGGTACAGCGAGAATGTCGACGGTGTGTGGCAGACCCCCAAGAATGCGGGCCCGCCGTTCAACAGCCCCTACGAAGACCACTGCCTCTTCGTCAGTGTGGATGGGAACGAAGCCTTCTGGACTTCGACCCGGCCGGGGGGCTATGGCGGCAACGATATCTGGACGTCGCGCAAGGTGAACGGCGTCTGGCAGCCGGCGAGCAACCTCGGTCCGAACGTGAATTCGCCTCAGAGCGACCACCATTCCATCCTGTCTCCCGACGGAAAGTCCCTGTACGTTACCTCCGGTCGTCCGGGCGGATTTGGCGGCGAGGACATCTACGTGACGACGAGGGACGCGGCCGGGGTTTGGGGCCCGCTCGTGAACCTCGGCCCGCTGGTCAACTCCGCCAAGGATGATCGTTGCCCGTCATTCACGCCCGACTTCCGCTTCTTCGTCTTCGACTCCGAGCGGCCGGGAGGCAACGGCAGCAAAGACCTCTGGTGGATCTACTACGACCAGATACAGCACATCCGGTAGCTGCGCCGGGGGTGGTTGAACTTGCTTGCCATTTCACGGGGGGCACATGAAACTCGTCGCCATCAAGGGCGGGCCAAGAGAAAGATTACTCGAATGTGGTGGCGGAGCGCTTCAGCCCTGCTCGAAAGGCGACGCAACACGGGCAGAATCAGGGAAAGGAATGAACAATGTCGAATGAAATCCACGCTACTGCCGCCCAAGGCTTTTCCCATGCCGCCGACGCCTATGAACGCGGCCGGCCCGACTACCCCGCCGAGGCGGTGAGCCGTATGGTTTCCGAACTTGCACTCGGCCCCGCCGGTTCGGTGGTTGAATTCGGGGCCGGGACCGGAAAATTCACCCGGCTCCTTGTGCCTTCTGGTGCGAGGATCATTGCCGTAGAGCCGGTGGCGGAGATGCGGCAAAAGCTTTCGACGCTGCTGCCGCAGATCGAGGCCATCGATGGGACGGCCGAGGCGGTGCCTTTGCCGGATGGTTGCGCCGATGCCGTGGTTGCGGCCCAGGCATTCCACTGGTTCCGGGGTGAAGAGGCCCTTGCCGAGTTTCACCGGCTGCTTCGGCATGGCGGGAGGTTGGGCCTCATCTGGAACCGGCGGGACGAAACCGTGGACTGGGTGGCGCGCCTCGCCAACATCGTGGACCGCTTTGAAGACGGGGCTCCTCGCTATAAGAGCGGCGAGTGGAAAAAGGCCTTTGAAGGGACCGCCCTTTTCGGGCCGTTACGACATAGCGAGTTCAGCTATGTGCAGATCGGCGCCCCGGAAACCGTTGTGGTGGACCGGGTTGCCTCCAGCAGCTTCATCGCCGCTCTTCCCGCCGATGCCAGGGAATGTGTGCTGGCGGATGTGCGGACTCTGCTCCGGGAACATCCCGCTACCCGCGACAGGGACGTAATAGAGTTCCCGTATCGAACGGACGTGTATGTTGCGGAGCGGATGTGAACATCAGACATGCCGAACCACAAGACATACCTGAGATCATGGACCTGATCCGCTCCTGCGTGCGTCACATGGAATCCCAGGGAATCCATCAATGGGATGAAATCTACCCGGACAAAGCTACCGTAGAGAGCGATGTTGAACGGCATGAACTGTATCTGCTGGAGCATAAGAACCACATCCGTGGAATCGTAACGCTGAACGGGTTCCAGGAGCCCGCCTACCGGGAGGTGTCATGGCAATTCAGCGGGAAAGCCCTTGTGGTTCACCGGCTGACGATTGATCCTTCATTCCAGGGCAACGGTCTCGCCGGGGAACTGATGCGATTCGCCCACGAATGGGCCGGGAAACAACAGTATGCGACTATTCGCCTGGATGCCTTTGCGAATAACCCGCGGGCAATTGCACTGTACGAACGGCTAGGGTATCAAAAGGCTGGGACGGTCCATTTTCGGAAAGGGCCGTTCTTCTGTTACGAAATCCGGGTGGATTAACGAACTGGGTGACGGCATCACATACGACAACAGCCTGCTGATCGACGATAGCCTGAAATGGACCACCGCATTTGAAAATAAAGGCGGGAAAGCCTTTCTGTACCGTAATGACAGTGAGTTAGAAGAATGGCTCTCACATTTGCCATGAATGAAGTAAAACTCAGAAAAGAACACGCCAACGATATTGAAGGAATTCGACACGTAGTCTCTGCCGCTTTCGAGAACCACCCCCACAGCAATCAGACCGAGCATCTTCTTGTGGATAGCTTGCGGGAGGCTGGAGCGCTCACCATTTCTCTGATTGCGGAGCTGCATGGTCGTATCATTGGCCATATAGCATTTTCACCGGTAACCATTAACGGAAAACCATCCGACTGGTACGGCTTGGGGCCGGTATCCGTGCGTCCTGACTTGCAAGGTAAAGGGATTGGTAGATTGCTGATAAAAGCGGGGCTTGCGGAGTTGCATTCCTTGCAGTCCAAAGGGTGTGTTCTGCTCGGCGATCCGGGGTATTATGGCAGGTTCGGCTTTGTTGCCCGTGATGGGCTCACGTTAGCCGGTTTTCCGACTGAACACTTTCAGGCGCGCTCTTTCAGTGAAGAAATACCGCAGGGAGCGGTATCGTATCACAAGGCATTTGAAGTCTGTGGGTGAGACGAAAACAGCTACCATTCAACCCGCACAGGATAATGGCTGATATGGGTGTCAGGGGTAAGTATTGCCATGCCGCCGGCAATGGCTTGGCAGATGATGATACGGTCAAACGGGTCTTTGTGATATTCCGGCAAGCGTGACAGTTGAAGAACTGCTGCTTCATCAAGCGGCAAGGTTTCTATCCGGTGACCGATACGGTTGTTTTTTATGAAATCGTGGGGTAGTTCCGGAAGTGGCAACTTTCCAAGGTTGTGCTTGACGATAATCTCCCATGCTGATGCCACGCTCAGATAGACATCGTTTGCAGGGTCTTCAAACAGACGACGGGCAGTCACGGATAGTTCAGGACTATCGGAAACAAGCCACAAAAACGAGCAAGTATCCAGCAGGATATTCATGGCGCCATGCCGGAAAACAGTGTGATGGTATCCTCCGGCAACTCATCAAAAAATGAGGCAGGTATGGTGAATGTGTCCTTTGCAAGACCAATCGGGCGTTTTGTCATTAGCTTGCTCACAATGGGACGTATTTCCGCAACCGGTTTATTCCTTTTGCAGAGGATAAAGCTCTCTCCCTTTGCTACCTCATCAAGATAGTGGGAAAGATGAGTTTTTGCTTCCTGGACATTTATAGTTATCATAGTAGCTGAATAGTAAACCATGTAGTTGGTCAGGTCAAGGATATGTAATGGCAAAAAGGGAGCTTTGATGCTACAGCGCGAGCATTCTTATGAGGAGAACTTCATGCGCGAATTTAATCAATCCTGCGGGATCCGTACCCTGGCAGTCCATGCCGGTGAAGAGCCCGATACCGCTACCGGCGCATCCGCCCCGAATATCGTCATGTCTACGACCTTTATCGCCGCGCCCGATGCCTCCTTCTCGGTGGAGGGACTCGACGAGGAGACCCCGTTCATCTATACCCGCTGGGGGAATCCGACGGTCGCGCAACTGGAGCGAAAGCTGGCAGCTCTGGAAGGGACGGAATCCTGCATCGCCTTTGCCAGTGGCATGGCGGCGATCTCAGCACTCTTCTTTTACAGTCTCGGCGCCGGTGAACACCTTGTCATGAGCGATGTCGCCTACGCCGCGGCAGCGGAAATGACACACGAACTTCTCCCACGATTGGGGATCCGGGTGACGAAGGTGAACATGGCTGACCTGGACGAACTGCGGGCTGCCATTACTCCGGATACCAGGCTGATTTATACGGAAACACCGTGCAACCCGTTGTTGCGGCTTACCGACATCACGGCGGTGGCGGAGATCGCCCATGCAGCCGGAGCAAAGCTGGCGGTGGACTCCACATTCGCGACTCCTCTCGCCACACGTCCAATCTCCCTTGGCGCCGACTACGTCATCCATTCCCTGACCAAGTATCTGGGCGGACATGGAGACGCCATCGGTGGGGCACTCCTCGGCCCGGCGGACGAACTTGCCCTCATGCGCAAGAAAGTTGCCATCCGTACCGGAGGCATTCTCTCGCCCTTTAATGCCTGGCTCATCATGCGCGGCATGGCGACACTCCCGCTCAGGATGCGAGCCCACGCCGAAGGGGCCGATCAGGTTGCCCGGTACCTGGAGTCGCACCCGCTGGTTACGCGTGTGATCTACCCCGGACTCCCTTCCCATCCACAACATGAGCTGGCCAAGCGCCAAATGCGAAACTTCTCCGGGATGCTGACCTTTCAGGTCGCGGATGGTCCGGCAGCGGCGAAGGTTCTGGCCGGGCGGCTGAAGGTAATTCATTACGCAGTGTCGCTCGGCCACCATCGCAGCCTGGTTTTCTACCTTCCGACCGGCGATCTTCTGACGACTTCATTCCATCTTACCCCGGCGCAGGAGGCTTCCTATCGCGACTATGCCGGCGATGGCATCTTCCGCCTCTCCGTGGGCATCGAGGATCCCGAGGACCTTTGCGCCGATCTGGAACAGGGCTTGGCGGCATTGTCATAGGAGTTTACCGCCTCTTCGCCGCATAAAGTCTTAGGAAAAAGCATCACAAAAGAACAATTCTCTGGAGGAGATGGACATGCACAACTGCCTGGCAAACAAAAAAGCCATCCTGTTCGACCTGTTCCATACCCTGATCGCCATTGAGAGCAATATTAATAATCGCCCCATGACCCATGAACTGCTTGGTGTCGGCAAGGAAGAATGGAGATTTCAGATTCTTCAGAATGCTCATGATGGAATCACAGGGAAGCAAACCGATCCGTTTAAAATAATTGCCGGATTAGTCCGTAATATTGATCCCGATATAAGTGACGAAGTCATTGAACGAGCTGTAGAAAACAGGATTGCCCTGTTTGCCGATGCAATCATCAACGTACCTGATGAGACTATGGCGGTACTGCGCCATTTAAAAAGCCAGGGGAAGAAGGTTGCTCTGGTTAGCAACGCCGATTGCTGGGAAGTGTCGGCGTGGGCTCGTTCGCCGATGGCAGCCTTTTTCGATAACGTTATTTTTTCCTGTGCGGCAGGCGTTGCCAAACCGGACCGGCGGATTTATGAACTCAGTTTGAATGCGATTGGAATAGATGCCGACAATGCGGTATTTATCGGCGACGGCGGTTCCAACGAACTGCACGGGGCGCAGCAGGTGGGGCTGACCACCATCATGATCACCGGAAATATCAGGAGTCTTTGGCCTGAAAAGATAGACGAGCGGCGGCGGCATGCGGATTATGTGATTGAGAGGTTGGGGGAGTTGATAGCGGTTTAGTCTTAATTCTTCAGCACATTACAAGCAATAACGGCAAAAACAAGATAAAGCTTTAAGCTTTTTGGATTACAACAAAAACGTCTTTAAGTCTGGCAGAGATGACGACGCTCGCCAGACGATACAGTCATATTTTTTGATATAATACGCATATCAATGCGTGTATTTGTGCGCTTGACTGTCAGTATAACATGACATATCCTTCACCTATGGTAACCACCAGGGGAGGTAGAGATGACATCGGTATCAGCCAAGCGCAACTTCAACATATCCATTGCAAGCGACAACGCCGATTTTATCAAGCGTAACGGTGTGAATCTGAGTAAGGCGGTTGACACGCTGATCAGTGAGATGCGCCGAATAAAAGCGCGGGAAGAGTGGGCAATTGAAAATCAGGCGGCACTTGCCGAACGGTGCAGGGTGCTCGAATCCGAAGGCGGCACCGATGCCGAACAGCTCCATGGCGTTCTTCCCTCGCAGGAGACCTGATGTGTCCCGTGTGAGCCTCCACAAAAACCACCTACGAGAACTGGCCGACAGTTACCCTTATCTGCTGGACATACAAAACGATCAATTGCAAGCAGGTACACGCATTGTCGCCCTGGTACGCAAAAGCGGCATCCTCGCCGATATTTCAATCACCACGCTTACGTTTTCCTACGCCGGAGAACAGTATTCCGCCAGTCTGCTCGACCTGCTTACGGTATCGGAACGTAATCTGGGTGCCCCTCTTGCGCAGCTTGACCACCTCAAGGCCACACTGACCAATGCTGTGGATTTCATCTTTGTTGATTAATGCCCACACCCACACATGACAGGACGATGCAAATCCGCTTCCGTTCAAGGCCATGTTGTTTAGCTAGGGCAATTAGGCTTGATATTCACTTGCCTCATTGGGTATGCGAAAAAAGCCAATCCAAAAGATAGCGAGTCTCTTACATCACAAAGAGGACTCTACGGATGGGATACTGCCAGGGGAGCATCATCGACGTGGACGGCGGACAGACGCGCACGCTCTGAATTCAATGTTGATCATCAGATAAGGACTATTTATGGAGATTACGCTCGCAAAGGACGTGGAACAGAAACTCAGTGTCTCTATCAAGCGTTATGTTTCCGAAAACCTCGATACCGACATAGGAGAGCTGCAATCATCGCTTTTCCTGCAATTCTGCCTAGAGGAAATCGGACCGGCGGTTTACAACCAGGCCATCTCGGATGCCCAGACCTATATGCAGGAAAAGGCCCTGGATATGGAAAACAACTGTTTTGCCGCCGAATCCACCTATTGGACCAGGCAGGATAAAAAAACGCTGTCGCGGCGGAAAGGATGAACTGCATGCTGATCGATTTCGGCCCTCTCGATTATCGGTTCATCCACAAACCGCTGCTCATCGGCGGCAAGGCCATGGAATACTACGACCTGCGGAAGGCCGGGCACGACGTCGATCTCGTCCTGACGGCCGTCGATCATGCCAACCTGGCCGCCCGCTATCCGGGGCATATCCGCGACCTATACGGAGATATCGGTGTCTGTGTGCATGGGTTTGAACTCTGGAACAGGATATTGCTCTTCCCGTATGAGTTCCTGGCGACGGGCGCCATCTAGGAACAACAGTACCGGGCTCTTCGTCGTTGTGAATGGGTAATGGTATAATCAGTCCTCAATCCATTACCCGGAGGTTTTTCTGATTTATGCAACCTGAAGCTCTTTTTGGTATGGCCCTTGGCATTGTCCCTCCCTGGGAAGTTACGGAGGTTAGC
>JAATGX010000310.1 GCA_015688915.1 Desulfuromonadales bacterium | reverse complement strand
GCGTTGGCCGCGGCCAGCACCTGGAGCGGTACCACCTAGCTTTGCCAGCTGGCGGAGGGTGCGATCCCGAGAAACGCGATATCCAACTGCCCGGAAGCAAAGGCCTCCATCAGGGTGGAGCCGTCGCTGAAATCAACGATCTCCACCGTGACCCCACGCTTGGCGAAGATTCCCTGTACCCGGCCCACGTACGGGGTGACCGTGCCCAGCGCCTTGTTGGTGCCGACCTTGATGACGCCGGTGGCGGCCTGCTTGCCGGCGGCAAGGGCGGGACCTGCGCCGATCACGGATATCAGGGCCGCTATCCCGATTGCCATCCATCTCCTGGTTGTGATTTTCATGATTGCTGTTCCTCCTTTGATTGTGTGGTGATCCGATGATACACGTCCCGCAGGCGGCGGCGCTGCACCTTGCCGCTCGGCCCCTTGGGGAGTTCCTCGATGAAAAAGACCTCGCTGGGCACCTTGAAATGGGCCAGATGCTCCCGGCAGAAATGCCTGACCGTTTCCGTATCGAGCTTTTGATCGCGGCGCAGGGTGATAAAGGCAACGACCTCCTCGCCGAAGAGGTGGTGCGGCACCCCGACCACCCCGACTGTTTCCACCTCGGGCAGGCGGTGCAGGACCTCCTCCACCTCGCGCGGGGCGATCTTTTCCCCTGCCCGGTTGATCAGTTCCTTCTTCCTGCCGGTCAGAAACAGGTAACCGTCCCCGTCGAGGTAGCCGAGATCCCCGGTGTGGAACCACCCCTCCCGCAACGCCTCCCGGTCCGCCGCCGGGTTGTCCAGATAGCCGCCAAAGACGTTCTCGCCGCTGATGACGACCTCTCCGACCCGTCCTTCCGGCAGGTGGTTTCCCTGCCCATCGATCACCTTGAGCCGGTTGCCGACCGCCAGGCCGGCCGAGCCCGGCTTATGCGGCAGAGGGGGGAGCGGATTGGCGCAGACCTGGCAGCCGGCCTCGGAGATGCCGTAGGTTTCGATCACCGGGATGGTGAAACGCCGCTCGAACTCCGTCAGCACCGCCACCGGCAAGGGAGCGGAGGCGGAGCGCGCGAAGCGCAGCCCGGACGTATCGATCCCAACGGGCTTCGGGTGCGAAAGCAGCAGGGAAAGGATGGTCGGAACTGCGCTGAACCAAGTCACCCCGCAGTCGGCTATCCAGTGCCAGAAACGCTCAACATTGAAGCGCCGCGGGATGACCACGCCTCCACCCGACAGAAGCGGGGCCAGCAGGGTGACCACGAATCCGTTGATGTGGAAGAGCGGCAGGACGCACAGGGCCGTATCGGAACCGGTCAGGCGGTGGGCGTTGACGACATAGCCGGCGTTGCTCAGCAGGTTGCCGTGGGTCAGGACCACCCCTTTCGGAAGTCCGGTGGTTCCCGAGGTGTAGAGGATCAGGGCCGGATCGTCCCCTGCCGGCAGGCGATCCCCGGCCGCGACATGAGGGGTGGGTGACGGGCCGTCCAAACGGAACAGATGGTAGGGATTGCCGGCTTCGCCCCCTTCAATGATGTGAGGGTCTGCCCGGCGCATGGCCGCGGGAAGCCTGTCGAGGTGCAGGTGATCGCTCAGCACCAGCCCGGCGCCGGAGTGCGCCAGGAGCCGGCTCATCTCCTCCCCGGTCAGGCGCGGATTGAGCGGCACCGCCACTGCTCCCGCAGCCATGATCCCCAGGATGGCGACAGCCGCATTCTGGCCATTGGCCAGCACCACGGCCACCCGTGCGCCCGGCCGCATGCCCCTGTCTTCCAGTGCGGCCGCCAGGTCGAGAACCAACGTGCGGTACATCCCGAAACTCAGGGAGGTGCCCGACTCGGGCGAGGATATGAAGCGCTGCACGGCCCGTTCCCCGCCGCGCAGTTCGACCATCTCCCGTATGGATCGGAACGTGTGTTCCGTTGGTTGTGCCTTTAATGTCATACGTGCCCTGCCGGGGATACCGGAGATTAGATCGAATACTCTTCGAGCGGCGCCTGGGTCCGCTCATACTGCTTGAGCACATGGTTGCGGATCTTGACAAAGTCGTAGTCGGTGCGGGCCCGCGGCCGTGCCAGCGGAACCGGGACGATCGTCTTGAGCCTGCCCGGCCGGCTGGTCATCACCACGATGCGGTCGGCCAGATACACCGCCTCTTCGACGTCGTGGGTGACGAAGATGGTGGTAAAGGGATTCGCTTGCCAGAGATTCATCAACTCTTCCTGCATCTCCATCCGCGTAAAGGCGTCCAGGGCGCCGAACGGTTCGTCCATCAGCAATACCTTGGGCGACATGGCCAGCACCCGCGCTATGCCCACCCGCTGCTTCATCCCCCCCGAGAGCTGATAGGGATGGGCCTTTTCAAAGCCTTTCAGGCCGACCAGGGAGATGAAGCGCTTGATCTTTTCGCGGACAGTGCCGCGATCAACGCCGTTCACCTCCAGGCCGAAAGCGATGTTTTCCTCCACCGACAGCCAGGGGAACAGGGCATAGTCCTGAAAGACCATGCCCCGGTCGGGGCTGGGTTTCCTGATGGCCCCCTGATCGGCGGTCACCGATCCGGAGTCGGGAAATTCCAGGCCGGCCGCCATCTTCAGCAAGGTCGATTTGCCGCATCCGGAGGGGCCCAACAGGCAGACGAACTCCTTTCCACTGACGGAGAACGAGACGTCGTCCAGCGCGATCAGCCGTTCTTTCGAGCCGCGCACCTCGAACGACTTGTTGGTGTTCCTGAATACGATTTCCATGTGAGTCGGCTCCGAAACGGAAAAAGGCCGGGATATCCCATGAATACAGTGGGACATCCCGGCCTCCAGTTTTTCTGGTCAGCATTAGGATAAACTATAAATTCGATTAATCTAGTAGATTAGTACTACGGCACTGGAGAAGAGTCAAGAAAAAAGGAGCCTGGGGACTCAAAATCCCATGGCCTCCATGAAGGTCCGTTCGAACGCGGGGTTGCCCGCCAGGTCCACCACCCGCACCCGGCCGACCAGTTCCTGGAGTTCGGCGCGCAGCCGGGCGTTCACCAGCAGCATCTCGCCGCCGCTGCGGGCGGTGTTGCCCAGAAACGTGACCTTTCCGGCCGCTTCCGGCGGCAGCAGCCCCAGGGTGATCAGGCTGCGCTCCCGCAGGTGATAGCCAAAGGAGCCGGCGATCAGCACCCTGTCCAGGTCTTTCGGCTCGCGCCCCTCCGCGCGCAGCAGCAACTCGATGCCGGCCCGGATGGCGCCCTTGGCCAACTGCACCTGGCGCACATCCTTCTGGGTCAGGCTTACCTGATCACCCAGGCGAAAGGCCGCCTTGCTCCCCTCTCCCTCCATGCGTGCCGCCAGCAGCGGCGCCACGGCGGAGGCTGCCGCGAAACGGCCATTCCTGGCGATCCCCCCCTGCTCCACCAGTTCGGCAACCAGGTCCATCAGGCCGCTGCCGCAGATCCCGGCCGGCTTGCCGCCGCCGATGACGGCCATGTCCAGCTCACCCGTCCCGGCGATGTCCACCCGCTCCACCGCCCCCACGGCGGCGCGCATGCCGCAGGAGATGTTCATCCCCTCGAAAGCCGGCCCGGCGGCCGTGGCCGAGGCGGTCAGGCTGCCGTCAACCGCCAGGGCCAGCTCGCCGTTGGTGCCGATGTCGATGAACAGGGTTACGCCCGAAAGCCCGGCCAGCCCGGCCGCCAGGATGCCGGCGCTGATGTCGGCCCCCACGTAGGCCGAGATGACCGGCGGCAGGTAGACCAGTCCGCGCGGGGCGATCTTCAGGCCGATCTCCGCGGCATCCAGATGGTTGCCCCCCGTAATGGTGGGGGTAAAGGGAATCCTTCCCAGGGGCGAAGGGTCCACACCGGCCGCCAGGTGCAGCATGCAGGTGTTGCCGCTGAAGACCGCTTCGTAGATGCGCTCCGGCTCGATGCCGGCCTGGTGTGCGACGTCGCCGGCCAGGCGGTTGAGTTCGGCGATCAGGTCCTGCTGGAGCAACGCCAGGCCGTCGGCGGCCGCCGCGAACCGGATGCGGGACAGCACGTCCTGGGCATGGAGGCTCTGGGGGTTGAGGGAGGATGCCGAGGCCAGCTCCCGGCCGCTGTCCAGGTCCACCAGGGCCGCCACCAGGGTGGTGGTGCCGATGTCCACCACCAGGCCGTGGTTCCCGGCAACCGTATCGCCCCGCTCGATCGCCAGCAGCTTCTCGCCGGCCAGGATGGCGGTCTGGTGGGCGGCCGGATCGAAACGACGGGTAATGAATGGTTCGGGTGTGACCTTGATGCCCGTCCCGGCGCTGATCACCCGCAGCCCCTGCTCGGCCTGGCGGGGCACCTCCACGGTCACGTCGCCGTACACCTCGCTGTGGCAGGCCAGCACGGCCCCTTCACCCGTGGCGTCGTCCGGCGCATCCATGTGGACGATGATCCGGGCCAGGTCGTCCGATGCAAGCCTGACGATGCACTTGCCGCAATGCCCGGCCCCGTTGCAGGGCGCCTCGATCAGCACGCCGGCCCGGCGTGCGGCCTCCAGGATGGTGGTGCCGTTCGCCACTTCCACGCTGCGATTATCGGGGAGGAACGTTACCAGCGGCATCACCGTTCCTTCACGACGCCGGTCATGGCGCGGATCGCCTCCAGGGAGGTGGAGGTGGAGAGGCCGCAGGCGGGAGAAATGATGTCGATCCCCTCGCGCACCAGCGTCTCCGTGCGCCGGGCCACCTTCTCCGGGTCGCCGCTTTCCAGCAGGATCGTGCTCAGGTTGCCCATGGTGGTGATCTGCGGGTATTCCTCTTTCAGCAGTTTCAGGTTGACAAAGGCGTCGGTGCTGATGGCATCGCTATGCAGGAGCGGCAGGGACGGCTTGACCGCCTTCATCTCGCCGCAGATGTGCACCAGCACCGGAACGCCGGCGCTATGGATGCCGTCGATGATCTTGTTGAGGTAGGTGACCGCGTACTCGTCGAACATCCTGGGTCCCAGGATCTCGCCGGTGGCGGTCGGGTCGCCGATGCAGATGGCCGTGGCTCCGCTGTCCACCAGGGCCCTGGCAAACGCCACCAGGAACGTGCTGACGTAATCCATGACCCGGTGGGCCGCCTCGCGTTCCTTGCGCAGTTCCTTGAGGAATTGCATGGGGGAGACCAGCGACGCGGCCGTGCTGACCGGTCCGGTCAGGCTGCCGATCACCGGCTGGTCGGGGTGGGTCCGGGCCAGCAACCCGGCGGCTCCGGCCACCTCCCGTATCCGGCCGGAATCCAGCATGGTGTTCACGTCCCGGAAGCGCACCTCCTTGACCGAGCCGAACAGTTCCCTGCCGATCTTCGGTTCGCACGCCAGGGAGCCGAAATCGATCTCGCTCCCCAACACCTCCGCCTCCACGGTCATGCAGAACGGTATGCCCAGGTTCTCGAACCCGGTCCCGTCGTGGATGTCACCGGCCAGGGTCGCCATCCTGTCCGCCTGGAAATGGGCTTCCGGAAGGGTGTGGCCGGTCGTGGTCATGACCTCGACGATGGCGGCGTTCATCATGCCGCCGGTGCAGATCACCGGCGGGCGGTCCACACGCTTTTTTGCCAGGGTATCCAGCAGGCGTTGTTTGGGGCTGATGCTCATGCAGACTCCTTAACCGGCAACAGTGGGATCAAACAGGAAAGAAAACGACTGATGACCGCGTTTTCGACGAACCATCCCCTCTCCCTGAGGGAGAGGGCTAGGGTGAGGGGGCAGGGCTGAATCCAGAGGGTACCGCTGCCCCCTCATCCGGCCTTCGGCCACCTTCTCCCTCAGGGAGAAGGGATACTTCCTGGATATCCACCGGCCAGCCGATCTCCGCCACCGAGTCCATCATGGCCTGGATGTTGGCAAAGGGGGTTTCGGTGGGCAGGCTGCATCCCGAAGCGACGATGTACCCCCTGGGCGAATCCCAGGCCTCGGCCACGCAGGAGCGGACCGCCCGGCGCACGTCGGCCGGCGTCCCCTGCAACATGACCTCCGATGGCGTGACATTGCCCATGATGCGCACCCGGTGGCCCACGGACCGCTTGGCCGCGGTCAGACTGGCGGCATTGTCGATGCTGATGCAGTCGGCGCCCGCATCCGCCATGGCTTCCCAGATCTTTTCGGTCTTGCCGCAGATATGCAGGGTCGCCGCCTTGCCGCTCAGGTGGATGTACTCGATCAGCCGCTTGAGGTAGGGCTGGGAAAACTCCCTGAACTGGCGCGGCCCGATGACCGTGCTGGAGGACATGGGGTCGGTCAGGCTCGGGGTGCAGCCGGCCGCGATGATCGCCTCGGCGTAACGGATGGCCGATTCCAGCGCCACCCGGCAGAGCTGGTGGACCGCCTCGGGATTCCTGATGGTCAGGCGCACCAGGTTTTCGGTGCCGATCAGGAACGACGCGGTGGTAAAGGGGCAGGTCACCGCACCGGTCACCGGCACCTCGTTGCCGACCGCCTCCACCACCCGCCCCATGGCCTCCAGATGCCGGGGCAGATACCCGTCCCGTAGTGGATTGACCGGCCGCAGGCGCTCGATCTCTTCAACCGAGGTGATCGCCGGAGCTTCCAGGTAGGCGGTCTCGTCCTCGGGATAATGCACCGTGGCGCCCATGGCCTCGGCCAGGGTATAGAGATCGGTAAAGACACGGACCACGTCGTAGCCGAACCGCCGGTACGAGGCGATCTGGGCATCGGCGATCGTGCGGCCGTTGCCACGGAACGCGGAAACCTTGACGCCGGTCACCCGGGCCGCCGTGTTGCCGATGATCGGCACGCAGGGGAGCCGGTCGATGGCTTCCCCCCTGGCATAGGCGGCAAAACGCTCCAGCGGCGTCATGGCGGGGTGGGCCATCAGGCCGCTCCCACCGCGTCCCGCGCCACCAGTTCACGGGCCACCTTGACCGCCTCGGCGGCGTTGACCGCGTAGCCGTCGGCCCCGATCCGCTTGGCAAAACCGGGCGAGATCGGGCCGCCCCCCACCATGACCTTGACGCCGGCGCGCAGGTCGGATTCGTTCAGGAGCTTCACCACCGTGCCCATACCGTCCATGGTGGTGGTCATCAAGGTCGACAGGGCGATGATATCGGCCTTCGACTCGCGGGCCGTATCCACGAAGCGTTGGGGCGGGACATCGCGGCCCAGGTCGATGACATGAAAACCGCCGGTCTCGAACATGATGCGCACCATGTTCTTGCCGATGTCGTGGGTATCTCCCTCGATCACGCCGATGACCACCGTGCCCCGCGACTCGCCGGTCGCTTTCAGGTGCGGCTTGAGCACATCCAGCCCGGCGTACATGGCGTCAGAACACATCAGCAGCTCGGGGATGAAATATTCCTCGTCTTCGAACAGTTGGCCGGCCCGCGCCATGCCGTCGGACAGGCCGTTCTGGATGGCCTCGTAGGGGTCGATGGAGTTGTCGAGCGCATCCTGCGCCGCCGTGACCGTTCTCTCCTCGTCCATGTCCAGGACCGCGTCCGACAGCTCCTTGAAATACTCCGCCTGTTCTTTGTCTGCCATTGCCATTCTCCTTTGTATTCGCTGCTCAGATCGCGGCCCCGTCCGTCACCAGGCCATTTTCCAGGGCATAGATCCGGTCGCCCCACTGCCGGGCCCACTCCCGCAATTGCTCCGGCGGCAGCGGCTCGGCGCCCCCTCCCTGCGACCGGGTTTCATCGACGATCTGGTTGGCCAGCTTGCGGTAGAAATAGGACTGGTTGGAGAGCGGCGCGGCCTCAATGACCGTTTTGCCGTACAGTTCGCACTGCCTGACCATGTTGGAGCGCGGAACACGCCCCAGGGTCCTCGTCCGGGTCTGTTTGGCGAAATCGGCGATGAACGACTCCTCGAACGAACTGGTGATGCTGTTGGGAATCAGGCCGCCCACCGGGATCTGCACGTGCGACTCGCCGTAACGATCCAGCATCCTGAAGATGGCATTGGCCGCATGCAGCGACATCAGGTCGGCCGTGGTCACCACGAACACCCGCCGCACGCCGATCTCCTGGATCGGGGTGTAGAAACTGGCGCAACTGCTGTCACCGGAGATGTCGTAGAGGACGAAGTCCGGGGCCACGGCCGTGAACAG
>JAATGX010000092.1 GCA_015688915.1 Desulfuromonadales bacterium | reverse complement strand
CCCGCAAGCTCCTCACCGCCGACGACAACCTGTATTACGCCGGCATGATGGTGCGGAGCAACGATGCGGGCGGCGAGGTGGCGGGCGCCACCGGCACCACCGGCAATGTGCTCAAGGCCGCCTTCCAGACCGTTGGCCCGGCTGCGGGGATCAAGACCGTTTCCTCCTTCTTCCTGATGGTCACCAAGACCCCGAACTTCGGCGAGAACGGCATCATCCTGTTCGCCGACTGCGCCGTCAACCCCAACCCGGATGCCCAGGCACTGGCCGAGATCGCCGTGGCCACGGCCGGCAACTGCAAGGCCTTCCTGGACGTGGATGCCCGTGTGGCCCTGCTCTCGTTTTCCACCAAGGGAAGCGCCAGCCATGCCGACTGCGACAAGGTGCTGAAGGCCCTGGAGATCGCCCGGCAGATCAAACCGGACATGCAGATCGACGGCGAATTACAGGCCGACGCGGCCCTGCTCCCCAAGGTGGGAGAGAAGAAGGCGCCCGGCAGTTCCGTGGCCGGCAAGGCCAACGTGCTGATCTTCCCTGACCTGGATGCCGGCAACATCGCCTACAAGCTGGTGGAGCGGGTGGCCGGTGCCGAGGCGGTCGGCCCGATCATCCAGGGTCTGGCCAAGCCGGTGAACGACCTTTCCCGCGGCTGCTCCGTGGACGACATCGTCAACGTCGCCGCCATCACCGCGGTGCAGGCCGCCCAAGGGTAAAAAAGAGGCAGGGGCAAAAGTAAAAAGGCGCGTCCGTCGGGGCGCGCCTTTTTGTATTCTGATTTTGTTCAAGGTTCAGAACGGCTGCTTGGAATACGGCAACGGGTCGGTGAGCCCGGCCTCGGCAAACCCCTTCAGCCGCAGGCGGCAAGAATCGCAGCTACCGCAGGATACCCCCTCGGGAGATGGATCGTAGCAGGAGTGGGTCAGGCCGTAGTCCACCCCCAGGGCGGTGCCGCGCCGGATGATGTCGGCCTTGCTCAGGTCGATCAGCGGGGTGTGAATGCGGAAGCGGCCCGTACCCTCGACCCCGGCCTTGGTTGCGAGGTTGGCCATGGCCTCGTAGGCGGCCACATACTCGGGCCGGCAATCGGGATAGCCGGAATAGTCCAGGGCATTGACGCCGATGTAGATGTCAAAGGCACCCAGGACCTCGGCCCACCCCAGGGCAAAGGAAAGGAAAATGGTGTTGCGGGCCGGGACGTAGGTCACCGGGATGGCATCGCCAACCCCCTCCTTGGGCACGGCGATATCGGCGGTCAGGGCGCTGCCACCCATCAGGCGCAGGTCGAAATCCACCACCAGGTGCTCCACCGCACCCAGGCGTTTGGCATTGGCCCTGGCCACCTCCAGTTCATGGCTGTGCCGCTGACCATAGGCAAAGCTGACGGCATACGGCGTGAAACCTTCGGACTGCGCAATCGCCAGGCAGGTGGTCGAATCCAGACCACCACTGTAAAGGATCACCGCTTTTCGTTCCATGTATCGTTCCTCGAATGGTGATGTTTTGATAATCAACCGATGCAGATAGTAGCAGAATTATCGCGGCGGTAAATCCTAAAAATATCCCCCCGCAAAAAGCTGCCATCGGCACCGCCCCATGACGACATTCCCCTCCATCAGAACCCGTTCTGTCCAAATTTTTGACAATCTCGCATAGTTTGTGTCCACACCGCCACTCCGTGCAGCTTCAGCGCCACACCGACACGCCCGCCCTGCCCCTTCGGACCGCTGTTCAGCCTCCTTTTGCGGCCGGTTGCGCATTGCGGATAACACGGCATACTTTATGTATGTCATTTCCTGAGGCAAGCAATCAGGTCCGGGAGGAAGAAATAAATGAACACCGAAATTATCGACGAAGCCATTGAACGATATGTCAGCGAACGCATGACCGCCGGCAGGGAACGCGCCAGAGCGCGCTTCATCAGCTATGCCCACCTGAAATATGCGGGAGAGGATCTTGTGGATTTCATGCGTCACGCAGAGGGGCTGACCCGCTACTATATCGACCTGACACGGGTTTTGGAAAACCCGTTCCGTGGCCGGGAGATGGCTTTTTTTGCAACCATGCTGGTGGTGGCGATCTTCAGTTGCTGGCTGTTGCATGATGAGGACACTCGCTTGTCGGGCATCTTCATCCTGTCAGGAACCATTGTCAACGGTGTTACGCTGTTGAAGCAGATAGCCGCCAAATGGAGCGAGTCGGGGGTCATGATCGCGATCTACGAGGAGATTGCCGCCCTGGCCGAGCATGAGGTCGCCGCTATCGCCTGACACGGGCGCCGCTTCTTGCAAAAAACGTCAAGGAACTGGTACAGTGGGGCATGTCCGACATGGTCCGTCGCCATTACGAACTCTACCCCTACCCCCACTATCCGCTGTTAGCGTCGGTGCGCCGCTGCGATACCTATGCGCTTAATCTGGTTGCCCTCTGGACCAGGTTCAACGGCACACTGCCGCCGCACGAGGCGATGCGTATCCTGGTCGCCGGCTGCGGCAGCTTTGCCCCCTACCCGTTCGCCGTTGCCAATCCCGATGCCTACATCACGGCCCTCGATGTATCGCAGCGTTCTCTCCGCCGCGCCCGCCTGCACTGCCTGCTGCACGGCCGCCGCAATGTCACCTTTCGGGCGGGCGACCTGCTCGACCCGACAACGGCGGACGGCCGTTTCGGCCTGATCGATGCCTACGGGGTGCTGCACCATCTGGAAGATCCGTTGGCCGGGTTGAAGGCTCTGGAAGGGCGACTCATGGAAGGGGGTATCCTGCGGGTGATGGTCTACAGCAGATACGCCCGCGCCGAAGAGGAATCCATCCGCCGGGCCTTTCGCCTGTTGGGGGTGCGCGATCCGGCTGCTGCCCGGCGGCTTATGGGGCGTTCAAAACCGGGCTCCCGGCTGCGCCGCTTTGTCGAGTCATCCGAGGAAACGGCCTTCACGTCAGGTTTGGCCGATGCCCTGCTGCATCCCCGCGTACACACCTTTCGCATCGACGGCTTGATGGATCTTGTCCACCAAACCGGGCTGGAACCGCTCCTGTTCGCCCATGCCAGCGCCTTGGAGGACCCGGACCGGGAGATCGGGAGAATCAGGCGCCTGGAAACCGACCGGCAATCCCCCGGCAACTTCATCCTCTACCTGGGCCGCACTGTCGCCGGGCCGTGCCGGGATGACGCCAACTCCCTGCTACGGCTCAACCCCTGCCTTGCGGATGCGGTTGGGGCACTGCACCTCGGCACCCGGCAGATCGCCTCCCGGCTCGGCCATGCCAACCCACCGCTCGGCCGTCCCGAACGCCGCTTTCTGCGCCGGTTCCTGCGACCCGTGCCGTGGAGCGCCCTGCCCCCCGGCGCTCCGTCGCTGGCGACACGTTACGGCAAGGCGCTCTTTCTGTTGCGTTATCATACATAGACAACCCTTACCTGATCGAGATATCGTCTCAGCCCTTGGCATGCCAGGGAAACGGCGTCACCATCAAGCGCGGCCGCAGCCCTCTCCACGGCTTTTCCCGCATCTGAAATGGCATCGAATCCGCAACTGCCGCCCGATCCTTTCAAGCGATGTCCCATCCCCTCGATTTCCTTGAAGTCGCCCCGGTCAAGCAGATGTTCCATCAAAGCGCAGTCCTGCCTCACGCTCTCCAGGTAGGAGGGGATAAATGACGCCAATTCGCCGTTGATCTCCACCATGACCGTACTGTCTTCCATCCGGCCGCCCACGTTCGCCCCTCTCGACACCTTTCTTTTCCGGCATGAGAACCGTGCGCGAAACAGGGCTCTCCGGCTGCCGGTTCCAAGCATAATCATTCTCCCCCACATGTCAAGCGGTGCCCGCATGAAGCCGCATCCCACCGGAGACCCGCGCTTCTTGAAATGCGGATGGGGGTGTGCTACAACCACGCTGACACTTACCCGGAAGGCAGGACACCCATGGCAGAGCAGACCCCCATGATGCGACAATATCTGGAGATCAAATCGGGCTACCCCGACGCGATCCTCTTCTTCCGCATGGGGGATTTCTACGAGATGTTCCTGGACGACGCCCTGCTCGCCTCCCGAATCCTGGACATCGCCCTGACCTCGCGCACCAAGGGGGGCGGGGATGACATCCCCTTCTGCGGCGTCCCCTTTCACTCCGCCTCCCCCTACATCGCCAAGCTGATCGAGGCCGGCCACAAGGTGGCCATCTGCGAGCAGGTGGAAGACCCGAAGCAGGCCAAGGGCATTGTCCGGCGCGAGGTGGTCAAGGTGGTCACGCCGGGGCTGCTGATCGAAACCGAGAGCCTCTCCCCGGAGGAGAACAACTACCTGCTGTCCCTGGCGCCCGGCCAGTCGGATCGCTGGGGCATCGCCTGGCTGGACCTGTCCACCGGGGAATTCCGGGTCACGGAACTGACCGGGGCCTCGGCGACAGCCGGAGAGGCGGCGTGCGTCAACCCCCGTGAGGTGCTGTTGCCCGAGGGCCTGGAGGTGGCGACCCTGGCCGCCGATCTGCGCGCCTTCCTGGGGGAGCGGATCATCTCCCGCGCGCCTGGGTGGGTCTTTGAACGGGACTATGCCACCGGGCTGCTCTGCGGCCAGTTCGGCGCCGCCTCGGCCGAGGCCCTGGGGCTGGAGGCCATGCCCCATGGCTTGATGGCGGCCGGCGCGGCCCTGTATTACCTGCGGGAGAACAGGAAGAGCGCCATCCCCCACATCCGCGATATCCGGGTCTATGAACGGAGCGAACACCTGGCCCTGGACCCGGCCACCCGCCGCAACCTGGAGATCACCGCCACCATGGCCGAGGGGAAGAAGAGCGGTTCGCTGCTGGGGTGCCTGGACCGCACCTCCACCTCCATGGGGACCCGCCGCCTGAAACAGTGGCTCTCCTATCCCCTGGTGGGGCTGGAGCCGATCCGGCAGCGGCTGGACGCGGTCGAGGAGTTGTTGGAGGACGCAGCGCTGCGGGAGGACCTGGTGGCCCGGCTGAAGGAGATCGCCGACCTGGAGCGCCTCAACGGCCGCATCGGCATGGCCTCTGCCTCCGGGCGCGACCTGCGGGCCCTGCACGATTCGCTGCGCCATCTGCCCGGCATCCTTGAACTGCTCAAACCGCTCCAGGCCCCGCTGCTCCGGGTACTGGCAACCGCCATCGACCCGCTGGAGGATATCCGCACCCTGGTGGAACGGGGCATTGTGGAGAGCCCCCCGTTTTCCCTGCGGGAGGGGGGCATCATCGCCCCCGGCCACAACAGCGAACTGGACGAACTGCGCGCCATCAGCAGCGAGGGCAAGGGGTTCATCGCCCGGCTGGAGGCGCAGGAAAAGGCCCGCACCGGCATCTCCACCCTGAAGATCCGCTACAACCGGGTCTTCGGCTATTCCATCGAGATCACCAAGAGCAACCTGGCCAATGTCCCGCCTGACTACGTCCGGCGCCAGACCCTGGCCAATGCCGAGCGCTTCATCACGGAGGAGCTGAAGAACTACGAGGAAAAGGTGCTGGGGGCCGAGGACCGCATCTGCGACCTGGAATACACCCTGTTCCAGGAGATCCGGGAGCAGGTGGCGGCCAGGGCCGACCGTATCTGCCGCACCGCCGACGGCCTGGCGTCCCTGGACGTGCTCATCTCCCTGGCAACCGTGGCCGGGGAACGCGGCTACTGCAAGCCGCACATGGACGAGTCGGATGTGATCGACATCAAGGACGGCCGCCACCCGGTGATCGAGGCCATGCGCCTGGGGGAGCGCTTCGTCCCCAACGACACCCGCCTGGACAGCGGCGAGAACCAGATCCTGATGATCACCGGCCCCAACATGGCCGGCAAATCCACCTTCATGCGCCAGGTGGCGCTGATCGTGCTGATGGCCCAGGCCGGCTCCTTTGTCCCGGCAACCGAGGCCACTATCGGCATCGCCGACCGCATCTTCACCCGGGTGGGCGCAGGCGACAACCTGGCCCGGGGCCAGTCTACCTTCATGTTGGAGATGATGGAGGCGGCAAGCATCCTGAAGAGCGCCACCCCCCGGAGCCTGATCGTGATGGACGAGATCGGCCGGGGCACCTCCACCTTCGACGGCGTCTCCATCGCCTGGGCCGTGGCCGAGTACATCCACGACACCCCCACCTGCCGGTCCCGGACCCTGTTCGCCACCCACTACCACGAACTGACCGAACTGGCCGTGACCCGCGAGCGGATAAAGAACTACACCGTTGCGGTCAGGGAATGGAACGACCAGGTGATCTTCCTGCGCACCATCATCCCCGGCGGCGCCTCCCACTCCTACGGCATCCAGGTGGCCCGCCTGGCCGGCATGCCGGCCGACGTGATCGACCGGGCCAAGGAGATCCTGGCCAACCTGGAGAGCGGCGAGTTCGAGGAGGGCGCCCCGCGCCTGGCCAAGAGCAGCAGAAAGCCGCCCAAGGAGCCTTCACCGCAGTTTTCCCTGTTCGAGACCAGCGAGGACCACCTGCGCCGGCGCCTGAAAAAGATCACCATCGCCTCCCGGACGCCGCTGGAGGCACTCAACCTGTTGGACGAGTTGAAACGGATGGCGTGAAGCGTGAACGGGTGATGTGTGCGGCAATCGGTGGATCGGACGAGACAGCAGACGCCAAAGGTTGATAAAACCGGCCCTTTCTGCTATGACACCTTTGGCAGCATCGCATCCGCCGGATGAATCGAAGCGGATGACATGACAAGAAAGCCGTGGGGTTTTCGAAACCTCTTAAATGTACCAGACGGGACATCATGAAAAAACTGTTCGACATGGTAGAAAGCGCGCTGACCCACCGCAATGGGGGGATTGAGCGGCGTGAGGTGGTCAAGGGCATGTGCCTGCTGATCGCGAATGTGCTGTTCCCTCTCCCTGCGCTGGCGGCCGGGAAGGGCGCGAAAAAGGTTGCCGGCGACCAGCCCACGCCCGCCGACCGCACGCTGGCGATCCCCTCCGAGATGAAGCACTGGTCCAACCCGGACTACACCCGCATCTCCCTGGAGCTGGACCGCGACGTGACCTGGGAGACCCACGAACTGGGCAAGGGAAGCGCGGACAAGCCGGGCCGGGTCTACATTGACCTCAATCGCGCCAGACTCGGCAAGGGGGTCAAGGACATCACCATCGGCGACGGCCTGCTGAAAGGGGTGCGGATCGGCCAGTACAAACCGGACATGGTGCGGGTGGTGCTGGACACGGAGAACATCCGGGACTACAAGGTCTTTCCCCTTTCCGAACCGTCGCGCCTGGTGATCGATGTGCGGGGCGAGCGCCGCGCCGAGATATCGCGCCTGGAACAATCCATCAGCAACAAGCAGGAACCGGCCTCCGAGGCAAGGCATGAGGGGGTCGCGGAAGCGGAACGGAAACCAAAACAGGCCAAAAAGACCGCCATCTCCAAGATCCGCCGCATCGTGGTCGATCCGGGCCACGGCGGTCACGACCCCGGCGCCACCGGTGCCAACGGTATCCAGGAAAAGGACGTGGTCCTGTCCATCGGCCTCAAGCTCAGGAGCCTGCTGAAGGAGGAACTGGGACTGGATGTGGTCATGACCCGCTCCACCGATGTCTTCATCCCGCTGGAGGAACGCACCGCCATCGCCAATAAGGTCAACGCCGACCTGTTCGTCTCGGTCCACGCCAATGCCGCCGCCAACCGCAACGCATCGGGCATCGAGACCTATTACCTCAACCTGGCCAAGACCGAGAAGGCCGCCCAGCTTGCCGCCAAGGAGAACGGCACCTCCCTGGAAAAGGTCAGCGTCCTGCAGGCCATCCTGTTCGACCTGATGGCTAACTACAAGCTGAACGATTCGGCCCACCTGGCCGAAGAGGTGCAGAAATCGCTCCACAAAAAGGTGCATGGAATCCACGCCGACGTGAAGAACCTGGGGGTCAAGCAGGGTCCGTTCTATGTCCTGGTCGGGGCCACCATGCCGAGCATCCTGGTGGAGACCGCCTTTCTCAGCAACGCCCAGGAAGAAGCCCGCCTGAAAGACCCGGCCTACCAGGAAATGACCGCCGAGGGCATCCTGGAAGGGGTTCGCGGCTACATCGCCAGCCTGAAATAGACCTTCTTCATCACGTTTGACAAGGAGCACCCCATGAAGATCCTGCGTACCGTTCTTCCCCTGGCCCTTCTGCTGGTCCCCGCGCTCTCCGCGGCCTCCGGCCTGAAACGCCTGCCGGCCCCTTCCCGCATTACCGCCGTCACCGTGTATTCCGACCGGGCCATGACCACCCGCTCCGCCTCCCTCAACCTTGCGACGGGCAGTTATCTGATCGTTTTCGAAAATCTTCCCGCGTTGATCCAGGATGATTCCGTGCGGGTGGAAGGCAAAGGAACCGCCGGAGCGATCATTTCCGGGCTGGAGGTCAAGCGCGCCTTCCTGGAGCAGAGCGGCGAGAAACGGGTACAGGAACTGGACGAGGAGATTCGCGGACTGGAGCGGCGTTCCGCTGCACTGGACGCCAGGAAGGCCGGCCTGACCTCGCAAAAGGCGTTCCTCGACTCCATCCGCGTGGCCTGGGGAGAGCGCATCTCCAAGGAGCTGGCCATCGCCCGTCCGGTCTCGGCGGAACTGATGGACGCCTCCAGTTTCGTCGGCACCGGCGTTGCCAAGGTCGAGGGACAGGCCAGGGAAATAGAGTTCGAGCAAACGGGGATCAAGGACAAGATCGACGCCCTGCGCCGCCAGAGGGACGAAGCGGCCGGCTCGCACCGGAAGGAGAGCAAAAGCGTGGAGGTGATGGTGGAGGTAACCCGCCCCGGCGGCCTCACCCTCGACCTTGCCTCGGTCATTGCCCGGACGGCATGGGTGCCGGCCTACGATGTCCGCCTGGCGACGGATGCCAGGAGCGCCCAACTGCTGTTCCGGGCAGTGGTGCGCCAGCAGACCGGTGAGGACTGGAACAATGTGGACCTGACCCTTTCCACGGCCCGCCCCTCTGCCGGCGGCGCCCCGCCGGAGATGTATCCCTGGCGCGTGTCCCTGTACCGTCCCCAGCCGCCCGTGGCGACCCCCCTGGCACTGGCCTCCGCACCCCTCATGTTCAAGGGCAGGAAGGCGGCCGGGGTAGACGCAGAACGCGCCAGGCCCGGGGAGCCGGCGGAAGACGCGGCCGCTCTGTTCGAGACCGCACAGGTCGATGCCGGGCAATCCTCCCTGGCCTTTCACCTCCCCCGTCCGCTGGATGTCCCCTCCGACGGCGCCCAGCACGGCAGCGTCGTCGCCATCGAGCAGGTGCCGGTCACCATGGAATTCATGGCAATCCCGAAACTCTCACCCTTTGTGTTCCGTAAGTCCGGGATCGTCAACCACGCCTCCTACCCGCTTCTGCCGGGCAAGGTCAACACCTTTGCCGGCAATACCTATACCGGCAGTTCCCCATTGAAAAAGGTCGCCGCCGGAGAGACGTTCGACCTGTTTTTCGGTACGGACGACCAGGTGACGGTCAAGCGCGAAGAGGTGAGACAGCACAGGGAAGCGGGGGTATTCGGCAAGAACCGGGTCATCTACCGCTATCGTATCGATCTGGGCAATTTCCGGAATGAGCCGGTGACGGTTACCCTGTGCGACCAACTGCCGTTGGCTGGCGACGAGGAGATCAAGGTCGCCCTGGACGAACCGTCCATCAAACCGGATGAGGTCAAGAGCGACGGCACCATCATCTGGAAGACTCCGCTCAAGGCGGGAGAAAAGAAGGAGCTGACCTTCGGCATCCTGGTGGAATATCCGAAAGATCGCGAAATCACCGGGTTGTAAGGGATGACCGGTACCCTCTACATAGTCGCCACCCCCATCGGCAACCTGGAGGATATCACCTTCCGGGCCGTGCGCATCCTGGGCCAGGTGGATCTGATCGCCGCCGAGGATACCCGCCATTCCCTCAAGCTGCTCAACCACCTCAACATCTCCAAACCGCTGACCTCCTATTTCGACCATAACCAGCAGTTCAAGGGGGAACGCGTCCTGCACGCGCTCCGCCAGGGAAAGTCCGTGGCGTTGATCTCCGATGCCGGCACACCGTGCGTCTCCGACCCCGGCTATCAACTGGTGCGGGATGCGGTCGCAGAGGGGATTCCGGTCATCCCCATCCCCGGGGCCTGCGCCGCCGTGACCGCCCTTGCAGGATCGGGGCTGCCCAGCGACTGCTTCACCTTCGCAGGCTTCCCGCCGTCACGCCAGGGGAAGCGCCGCACATTCCTGGCCGGCATGGCGGGACTGCCGGGCACACTGGTGCTCTATGAGGCGCCCCACCGCCTGGAGGCCACCCTGGACGACATCCGTCAGGTGCTGGGCGAACGACAGGTCGCGGTAGGCCGGGAACTGACCAAGATCTATGAGGAATTCGTCCGGGGCACCGTTTCCGAGGTCATGGCGGTGGTTGCGCAGGGCAAGGTCCGGGGCGAGGTGGTTATCCTGGTGGCGCCGGGCGAGCCGGTGCAGCAGGAGGACGAGCCGCTGTCGGAGGTGCTGCGCCGTCTGCTGGATGACGAGCAGTTGTCGGTGAAGGATGCCGCCCGCAAAGCCGCTGAAATTACAGGCAGTTCACGAAACGATGCCTATGCGAAAGCCCTGCAACTCAGGAACGGCGCGGATATGTGATAAAAAATGCTGTAATTACAAGCGGATATTGTGGTATATCGAAGCAACATCCCGACTCCCTGGAGAGAATGAATGAAAATCTGTATTTTTGGTGCGGGCTACGTTGGCCTGGTGGCCGCCGCCTGTTTTGCCGAGAGCGGCAACAGCGTCGTCGCCGTTGATGTCGACGCAGCCAAGATAGACGGCCTCAAACAAGGGATCATCCCGATCTACGAACCGGGCCTCAAGGAGATGGTCCTGCGCAACCAGGCCGAGGGGAGGCTCTCCTTCACCATCGACATGGCCGAAGCGGTTCAGAATTCCCTGGTCTGTTTCATCGCGGTCGGCACACCTCCGGGCGAGGACGGTTCGGCGGACCTGAAATACGTCCTGGGCGTGGCCCGGGACATCGGCCGCACCATGAACGGTTTCCGGATCATCGTGGACAAATCCACGGTCCCGGTCGGCACGGCGGACAAGGTGCGGGCCGCTGTGCAGGAAGAGCTGGCCACCCGTGGAGCGGCCTTTGAATTCGACGTGGTTTCCAACCCGGAATTCCTCAAGGAAGGCGCCGCCATCGACGACTTCATGAAGCCGGACCGGGTGGTTATCGGCACCGACAACGTGCGCACCGCCGAGATCATGAAGGAACTCTACGACCCCTTCATGCGCAAGCAGAACCGCATGATCGTCATGGACATCCGCAGCGCCGAGATGACCAAATACGCCGCCAACGCCATGCTGGCCACCCGCATCTCCTTCATGAACCAGATCGCCGGTCTCTGCGAGCGCATGGGCGCCGATGTGGCTGCCGTGCGCGAAGGGATCGGTTCCGACTCCCGCATCGGGTACGACTTCCTCTTCCCCGGCCCCGGCTACGGCGGCTCCTGCTTCCCCAAGGACGTCAAGGCGTTTATCAGGACCGCCGAGGAATGCAACTACGACTTCCTGCTGCTCAAGGCCGTGGAAGACGTCAACGAGCGCCAGAAAGAGGTGCTGGCCGACAAACTGATCAAGGCGCTGGGCTCGCCGGACGAGGAAAGGCCGCTCACCGGCCGCACCATCGCCTGCTGGGGCCTCTCCTTCAACCCCCGCACCGACGACATGCGCGAAGCCCCGGCCATCACCATCATCGAGCGTCTGCTGGCGGCCGGCGCCACCGTGCGTGCCCACGACCCCGAAGCCATCAAGGAAGCGCGGAAACAGTTCGGCGACCGGATCGAATACAGCAGTAACCAGTACGAGATCCTGGAAAACGCCGATGCCCTGGCCATCATCACCGACTGGAGCGAATACCGCAACCCTGATTTCGACCGCATCAAGGCCGCCCTGAAGTCGCCGCTCATTGTCGACGGCCGCAACCTGTACAAACCTGACCGCATGGCAACCGCCGGCTTCCGCTACATCCCTCTGGGGAGATGCAGCGGCGGCATCTGCGAGGTGAGATAGCCATGCGCATCCTGGTTACCGGCGGCGCCGGCTTCATAGGGTCGCACCTCTGCGAACGGCTCTTGGGCGAGGGACATGACGTCATCTGCCTGGACAACCTCTTCACCGGCAGCAAGGACAACATCATTCACCTGATGGACAACCACCGGTTCGAGTTGATCCGCCACGACATAGTCGAACCGATCCTGCTGGAGGTCGACCGCATCTACAACCTGGCGTGCCCGGCCTCACCGGTGCACTACCAGTACAACCCGGTCAAGACCGTCAAGACCAGCGTCATGGGCATGATCAACATGCTGGGCATGGCCAAACGGGTCAGGGCCCGCATCCTGCAGGCCTCCACCTCCGAGGTCTACGGCGACCCCCAGGTGCACCCCCAGACCGAGGAATACTGGGGCAATGTCAATCCGATCGGCATCCGCAGTTGCTACGACGAGGGCAAGCGGGTGGCCGAGACATTGATGATGGACTACCACCGCCAGAACAGCGTGGATATCCGTATCATCCGCATTTTCAACACCTACGGCCCCCGGATGGCCGAGAACGACGGCCGGGTGGTTTCCAACTTCATCCTCCAGGCATTGAGAAACGAGAGCATCACCGTCTACGGCGACGGGTCCCAGACACGCTCCTTCTGCTTTGTTTCCGACCTGGTTGACGGGATGATCAGGATGATGGAATGCGATGGTTTCACAGGGCCGGTAAACCTGGGCAACCCGGTTGAAAACACAATCCTTGAGTTTGCCGAAAAAATCGTTACAATAACCGGGTCACGATCAGAGATCATCTTTAACCCGCTGCCCCAGGACGATCCCAAGCAACGCCGGCCCGACATTTCCCTGGCCAGGGAAAGACTGGGATGGAAGCCGGCAATCGATCTGGATACGGGGCTCCGCAAGACAGCCGCGTATTTTGCCGACCGGATCAGGTGAAGGGTGACCACGTGAGATTGCGCCTCCAGAAAAAGATGTATTTCATTCCTGCTGGATGCATCGTGTTCATCCTCTTTTTCACGGTGTTTGGCGACAAGGGTCTGCTGCGCATCTACGAATTGAGAGCGGACAAGAGCGGGATCGACGGCCGGCTTATGGAAACCCGTGCTGAAAATGAGAAGCTGAAACACGAAATCGTGGCGCTCAAGACCGATCGCCGCTACCTGGAGAGTATCGCCCGCAAAGACCTCGGTCTGATACGCGCTGACGAAGTCATCTACCGGTTCCCCACGGAAAAGAAGCAACCATAACAGAGCAGGACACTACCCATGCCTAAACAAAGCTGCGCCGTCTGTGCCTGGCGCGAAACCTGCGCCAAACGTTTCAGCGTCAGTGATGGCGGGGGGCGATGCCCCGACTTTTCCCGCGATGTCAGCATCAAGGATGCCGACGCGGACGAGATCACCCAGACCCACTCCAAGGAAACTCCCACACAATGATGCGTCACCCCATAGCCTCCCTGGTTGAAACCGCCCTGCAAGCTGCCGCGGCAGCGAATGAACTGAACACATCCCCCTTCCCCGCCGTCATTATCGGTACACCAGCCAGTCCCGAACATGGGGACTTCTCCTGCAATATTGCCATGCAACTCGCAAAAGCCGAGCGCAAGGCACCGCGCCAGGTGGCGGAGATTGTCATCCGGCACATGGGCAACGGTAACGGCCTGCTGGCAAAGACCGAAATCGCCGGCCCCGGTTTCATCAACTTCTTCATCTCTGCCGAAGCCTGGCATTCCGCCCTGCTTGAGATTGAGGCGCAGGGCGACGCATTTGGCCGGACCTCGGCCGGCAAGGACGCCAAGGTGCAGGTGGAGTTCGTCAGCGCCAACCCCACCGGCCCGCTGCACATAGGCCACGGCCGCGGCGCGGCCATCGGCGATTCGATCTGCCGGATACTCACGGCCACCGGCTGGGATGTAACCCGTGAATTCTACTACAACGACGCCGGCCAGCAGATCGCCAATCTCGCGCTCTCCGTGCAGGCCCGGTGCCTGGGCATTGGACCGGACGACCCACGCTGGCCCGCCGACGGCTACCAGGGGGAGTACATCAAGGATGTGGCCGAATCCTATCTATCCCGAGAGACGGTGCATGCCGACGATCAACACGTGACCGCCCTGGGCGACTCCCATGATCTGGATGCCATTCGCCGCTTCGCCGTGGCCTGCCTGCGCCACGAGCAGGACCTGGATCTGAAGGCCTTCGACGTCCACTTCGACGTCTTTACCCTTGAGTCGAGCCTCTATTCCGAAGGCCGCGTGGACGATGTGGTCCGCTTGCTGGGCGAGAACGGGCACACCTACGAGCAGGATGGAGCCCTCTGGCTGCGGACCTCCGCGTTCGGCGACGATAAGGACCGGGTTATGCGCAAGTCCGGCGGGGGGTATACCTACTTTGTTCCCGATATCGCCTATCACCTGGCCAAATGGGAACGCGGCTTCACCAGGGTCATCAACGAACAGGGTTCCGATCACCACAGCACCGTTACCCGTGTGCGGGCCGGTCTGCAAGCCCTTGACCGGGGCATTCCCAAGGGGTGGCCGGAGTATGTGCTGCACCAGATGGTAACGGTCATGCGCGGCGGCGAGGAGGTCAAGATCTCCAAGCGCGCCGGCAGCTACGTTACCCTGCGCGACCTGATCGACGAGGTCGGCCGTGACGCGACCCGCTTCTTTTTCATCATGCGCAAGCCGGATTCCCAACTCGTTTTCGACATTGACCTGGCCAAGCAGCAGTCGCCGGACAACCCGGTCTACTACGTTCAATACGCCCATGCCCGCATCTGCAGCATCTTTGAAAATGCCGCTGAAAAGGGGTTCACGGCGCCGGAACGACCGCGGGCGGACGGGATAGCCGCATTGCGGGCACCGGAAGAGATGCAGCTCATCAAACTGCTGGCCGCCTTGCCGGATACCGTCGATGAGAGCGCCCTGCATTTCGAGCCGCATCGGCTGACCAACTACCTGAGCGAACTGGCGGGCTGTTTTCACAGTTTTTACGGCAAGCATCGCGTCATCACCGAGGATCCCGACCTGACCGGGGCACGCCTTTACCTGCTGAAACGCACCGCGCAAACAGTCAAAAACGCCCTGTCTATCCTGGGTATTTCGGCCCCCGAACGGATGTAGCGGAGTCTCACATGAGGATCGATTACAGCGAACCAAAACAGGCCTATGTCGGCACACAGGGGAAAAAGCCGCCCCGCAAGGAACCGGTCGGCCTGGTTTCCACCATTGTCATCATCACCGGCGTGATCACCTTTATTGCCGGTTTCGGCACTGGCTGGCTATTATCCCAGCGATCGGCAAAAAAGGCTTTTCAGGCGGCTACCCAGCAAGCGAGCCTTGAAAATTCACCCACGGAGGCTTCTCCGGCAGCAGCCAAGCCGCAGCCGCCCCCCGCGCCGGCCGCCACGCCCCAAACGCAATCCGATGCGCAGGGTGGTGCTCCCGGCGCGCAGACAGCGCCTGAACCGTCTCTCAGTTTTTACAAGACCCTGCCCAATGGACAAAAGGGCAACGTCATGGGAAGCGGCATCAACTCCAAGGATGAAAAGGAAAAGCAGCCTCTCCAGGCCGCCATTCCCTCCAACCTGTCCAGGGTCCCCCAAACCGGTACCGATGCGGCTAAGGCGGCCGCCGACAAACCTCAAGGTCCGCCCGAGAAAGCGGCCGCAAACGCAAACGGTTTCACGGTGCAGGTTGCCTCGTACAGCCTGAGGTCCGAAGCTGAGACGGTGAAAAACAAGCTGACCGGCAAGGGATACAGCGTCTCGATCACTGAATCCAATCAGGGCGACAAGGGAACGTGGTACCGCGTGCGTGTCGGCAGGAAGCTGGAACAGGATGCAGCCAAGGAATTGGCGGGCAAACTGGGTAAAGGCGCCATCGTTATCCCGGATCGGGAATAGGCGGCAAAAAATAATTGAGATATTTATATTGACAGTTTCAGAAGGCGCTGCTATAAAGGATATTCACACATTGACGCGGGGTGGAGCAGTCTGGTAGCTCGTCGCGCTCATAACCCGAAGGTCGCAGGTTCAAATCCTGCCCCCGCAACCAAAACAAAATCAAGGACCTGCATAAACGGCAGGTCTTTTTTTATGGGGCTGTCAGATGAAAACGACCTGTTAGACTAGCCTGCTTCGAATCCCGTTTCCCGCTCCATAAAAAATTAAGGGGCTGTCCTAGATAATTAGTTGAGAGCCCCTTTAACGAGCTCTTTCAATAATGATAACTGTAGCTTAGGGTCTTGAGTGTTAAATCGCCATTCGCATTCTTTTAGAAACAGGTTGAAGTTCTCTTTTGGAATGCCGTT
>JAATGX010000280.1 GCA_015688915.1 Desulfuromonadales bacterium | reverse complement strand
TGGACCTGGCGGCGCTCGGCCTGTTGACCGGTACGCCGGTGACCATAAATACCGGTAAAGGCACCCTGACTCTGACCGGCTTCACGCCCGACGGCTAGACGGATGGCACTCATACGATAACGACCGGAGGGACGCTGACCTACACCTACAGCCTCAACGGCAGGCTCTCCAACCCTGTTACGGACGACATCGCGCTCGGCGTCAGGGAAACGGGCGGCAGCACTTCCGGCGGCACGCTGCAAATCCGGATCGTGGAAGACGCGCCCACCGCCACTGCCGATGTCAACAGCGTCACCGAGGACGGAACAGCCACGGTCACCGGCAACGTGGTCACCGGAATCTCGGCGGGCGACGTTGCTGACCGGATCGGCGCGGACACGACGGCGACACCGGTGACCGCCGTCGGTTTCGGCGGCGACGCCAAGACAATCGGCACCGCCTTCGACAGCGCCTACGGCAGCCTGACCCTGCATGCCGACGGCAGCTACAGCTACACCCTGGACAACAGCAATCCCCTGGTCAGCGGGTTGCGTAACGGCCAAACCCTGACCGAGACCTTTCACTACACCATCACCGATGCCGACGGCGATACCGCCGCTACAACCCTGACCATCACCATTCATGGCGTCAACGACGCGCCGGTTCTCTCTTCGGCCTCATCCCTGACCATCAATGAAGACAGCGTGCCGCACGGGACTCCGCTCTCCTCCCTGGTAACGGCCAGCGACGCTGAAAGCGGTTCGGTCGCCGGCCTGGCCATCGTGGGCAACGCGGCCGATCCGGCCACCCAGGGGGTCTGGGAATATTCCATCGACGGTTCCTCCTGGACCGCCATCGGCGCGGTGGGAGACGGAGCCAACGGGCTGGCGCTGTCATCGGACACCCAGGTCCGGTTCGTGCCGAACGCCGATTATAACGGGACTCCTTCCGGCCTCAGCGTCCGCGCTTTGGACGATACCTGGACCGGCGGCTTCAGCAGTGCCGGAACGCGGGTCGCGGTGGACACCGGCGGCAATGGAGGGACAACAGCCGTCTCGGCCGCCGTTGCAACCATCGGGATTACGGTCGTTCCGGTGAATGACGCGCCGCTCATCAACGGCCTGGACGCCATCTCGGTCAATGCCCCGGAGAGCAGGCCCTATGTCCAGAGCACCGACGCGCCCATCATCATCGACCCGGATGTCTCCTTCAGTGACCGGGAACTGGGAACGGAACGCGACAACTGGTCCGGCGCCACCCTGACCATCAGCCGCCAGGGCGGGGCCTCGACGGACGACGTCTTCAGCGCCTCGGGCGGAGACCTGGCGCTGTCCGGCGGAACGATCATCGTCGGCGGCCAGACCATCGGCACGTACACCAACGGCAACGGCGCGCTGGTCATGACCTTTGATGCCAATGCCACCACCACGCTCGTCACCAGGGCGGCGCAGGACATCAGGTACAGCAACGTCAACGCCGCTCCCACCTACAGCAGCGTGACCCTGGACTGGACCCTGAATGACCGGAACAGCAATGCCGCCGGCGGCGGCACGGCGGGTGGCGGCCAGGATCAGGGACTGGGCGGACAGTGGACCGATACCCGCAGTATCGTCATCAGCATGAACCGACCGCCGGTCGCCGCGCCCGACACGGCCGACGCCATCGAGGCCGGCGGCGTGGGCAATGCCACGCCCGGGGTCAATCCGACCGGGAACGTGCTTGCCAACGATACCGATCCGGACCTGGCCGTCAACAGTAACGAACGGCTGTCCGTCACCTCGGTCTCCTTCGGCACGGTCACCGGAACGCCCGGACAGGATCTGGCCGGCGCATACGGCACCTTGCGGCTGAACGCCGACGGCAGTTACACCTATGCCGTGGATAACGGCAACGCGGCTGTCCAGGCCCTGCGCACCAGCAACGACACCCTGACCGAGGTCTTCACCTACTCCATGCGGGATACCGCCGGGCTTGCCAGCGGCTCCACCCTGACCGTGACCATCCACGGAGCCAACGACAACCCGGTCGCCACTGCCGACACGGCCGATGCTGTCGAGGCGGGCGGGCTGAATAACGGAACGCCGGGCAGCAACGCCACCGGCAACGTGTTGACCAACGATACCGACATCGACACCGGAGACGGCAAAACCGTCGCCACCACCGGCACGTTCACCGGTTTGTACGGCACGTTGACCCTGAACCCCGACGGCGGCTACAGCTACGCGGCGGACAACGCCAACCCCGCGGTACAGGCGCTGAACGTGGGAGACAGCATCACGGACGTCTTCACCTACACCATGAAAGACACGGCCGGCGCCACCTCCACCGCCACTCTGACCATTGCCATTCACGGCGCCAATGACCATCCGGTCAACACGCTCCCCGCCGATCCCATAATCTCGGCGCTCCAGGCGCCGGTCGGATTTGGCGGGCTGCATGTGGATGACGTCGATTCCCCAGTGGTGACCGTTACCCTGAGTGTCGAGCATGGCGTCCTGCAGGTCATTGATCCCGGTTCCCCGACCTTGGCCGTCGCCGGCAACGGCACCGGCGCCGTAACGCTTACCGGGAGCCTGTCGGAAATCAACGCGCTGATCGCGGGAGCAACCGCGCTTACCTACACACCGGACCAGTCTTTCTCGGGCCGCGATCCATTCACCATGTCCACCAACGACGGCCATGTGACCGTCACCAACAATACCACCATCCTGGTGACGCAACGGCTGGTGAAAGGGACGGATACCCCGCCGTCCGAGCCCATCGGTACGCAGTTCTCCGAGGCTCCCCTGACCAGTGTTCCGCCGGCAGCGGTAACGGTCTCCCCGGAGCCGCTGGTAACCACGTCCTCATTCCCTCACTCTACCGGTTCTTATGAACAGATTCAGGATTCCTGGAGCCAGCCGGATCACAGCGCGCTCCTGACGGCAACAGCAAGCCAGAGGGCCGGCCTGGTGATCATGGGCGGAGACGATATACCGGGCATGAACGGCCTGTATGTGGTCAAAACCCCCTCCTCACAGGAAAGCCTGGTCAACCAGGTCGCGTCCTTCAACCTGCCCCAGGGGGTATTCAGGCATTCCGATGCCAATGCCAAGGTCACGGTGGAGGCAAAACTGGCCGACGGCCAGCCCTTGCCGGACTGGATAACGTTTGACCCGGACAGCGGCCGCTTTACCGCCAAACCGCCCATTGGCAGCGGCGGCTACATGGATATCAAGATCCTGGCCCGGGACCAGGACGGCAATGTGGCGGAGACCCAGTTCCTGTTCCACATCACGGAGTCCAAATCCAACAAGCCGGCAGGCGTCAACACGGATACTCCCGATGATGGCTCCCCGCCACAGGAGCGCACCCCGGGTCGCGTCACCACCCCCCAGGGATCGCCCGGTGCGCCCCGTTCGGACCTGCGGGACGGCTTGAAGGCGCAGCGGTATGCATCCTCACGCGCCCTCAAGGGGCGGCCGTCCCTGGCCGAGCAGATGGCGTCCCACGACCAGCGGAACGGGCTGCCGGCGTTCTTCACAACCGTGCAGCGAACCGTCAGGCAGAAAGGCGCGTGAGCCTGAAAAAACATGCCGTTTTTTGATGCTATTCCACAAGGAGGAAGAATTATATGAAACATGTGAAGCCGTTGCGCGTCGCGGCGCTGGTGGTGGCGGTCTGCGCCCTTTTTACCGGTTGCGCGGTGACCACCGAGCCGCTGGTCATGGAGGATATCCTGAAACGGATCGCCTCGGATCGGGAGGCGATGTATAAGGGTCAGGAGCCGCTCAAGGCGCCGATCACCCTGGAGGAGGCCATGGCCCGGGGCATCAAGTATAACCTGGATCATCGCCTGAAACTGATGGAAGACGCCCTCGCCCTGCGGCAGGTGAGTCTGATGACCTACGACATGCTGCCCCGTCTGGTCGCCGCCGCCGGGTATACGGAGCGGGATTCGTACAACGCCGCGTCCAGTTACAACGTAGACACCGGACAAGCGAACTTTTACAACTCCACATCGCAGGACAAGGGGCATTACAACGGTGACCTGACCCTGACCTGGAACATCCTCGACTTCGGCGTGAGTTACTTCCAGGCCAAGCAGCAGGCGGACCGCGCCCACATCATGAAGGAACGCCGCCGCAAGGTGGTCCATACCATCATGCAGCAGATCCGCCAGGCCTATTGGCTCGCCCTGGGGGCCCAGCAGATGGAGGGGCGCTTCGAGCCGCTGCTCAAGCAGGTTGAGAAGGCGTTGCAGGATGTCTCCAGCATCGAGCAGGAAAAGCTGCGCCCGCCCCTGGAAACCCTGACGTACCGCAAGACGCTGCTGGAAATCATGAAACAGTTGGAGGCGTTCCGGGACGAACTGGCCCAGGCCAAGCCGCGCCTCGCCTCGCTCATGAACCTGCCGTTCGGCCAATCCTTCATCCTGGTGACCCCTTTGAAACTGGAAAGCCTGGAACTCGTCGATTCCCTCGACCAGATGGAGGACCAGTCCCTGCTTCAGCGGCCCGAGCTGATAGAGGCCGACTACAACGAACGGATCAGCGCCTATGAAACCCGCAAGGCGATCGCCAGGATGCTGCCCGGCATGGAGATGACCGTCGGGGGGCATTTTGACAGCACCAGTTTCCTGGTGAGCCAGAAGTGGGTCGAGGGGGGCGCGCGGGTGACCTGGAACCTGCTCAACCTCATCAGCGGGCCGAGCCAGTACAAGATCGCCAAGAGCCAGACCGAGATCGCCCAGGCCCAGCGCCTGGCGCTCAGCATGGCCGTCCTGACCCAGGTTCACGTGGCCTACCAGGATTTCTACAGCCGTAAACGGCAGTATGAACTTTCCGAGCAGTTGCAGGATGTGGACAGCCGCATCCACGAACAGACCCTGAACCAGACGCAAAGCGGTGCGCAGAACCGCCTGAACGAGATCCGCTCGGCCACGGCGGCGCTCATGGCGGAATACCGCAGCTACCAGAATTACGCCTCCCTGCAGAACGCCTGCGGCCAGATCGTGGCGACCCTGGGTGAGGACCCGCTCCCGGAAACGGTCACCTCCCACGACATCAAGCCGTTGGCGGACGTGATCGCCCCCCGGCTCAATACGCACTGCATTCCGGCGCCGAAGCCGGTCCCCCAGCCGTTGCCGGCGCTCTCCAGTACGCTGACCCTGGGGCCGGAGAGCATTGCCAGGGGGGAAAGCACGGCCCTTGCCTGGAGTTCGTCAAATACGACCGATTGCGAGATCCAGCCCGGAATCGGCAAGGTCAAGCCGGAGGGGAAGATAACCGTTACTCCGACCGATACCACGAAATATACGCTGACCTGCCAGGGGCCGGGCAACAGATCGACCACCAGCAGCGCCACGGTTTCGGTTGCGGCTCCCGCTGCGGTTGTTGTTCCGGCGATCAGCTCCAAGGCCTCCGACGCCCGGCTCTGCAAACAGACGGTCCTGGCGCTGGAATTCGACAATGCGCGCTCAGCCATCAAACCGCAGCATTACGCTGAGCTTAAGCGACTGGCCGACTTTTTGAAGGAGTTTCCCGAGGCGACCGGCGAAATTTCCGGGCACACCGATAACAGGCCCATAAAGGTAAACAACGTGGACAACCAGATCCTGTCGCAACGCCGGGCCGACAATATCCGCTCCTACCTGATAAACACATTCGGCATTGATCCGAAGCGCATTACGGCCAAGGGATACGGAGCGAGCAAGCCTGTCGCGGACAACCTCACCGAAGCGGGAAGACAGAAAAACCGCCGCATCGAGACGAACTTCAGTTGCGGGAAGTGACCGGGAACCAAGATTCATTCCACTGCGCGGTCAAGCTGACACCTTACCACCCCTGGCCCCTCCTGAAACAGGAGGGGGATTACAAGCTCCCCTCCTTGATAAGGAGGGGTTGGGGGTGGTCGCTTTTAGTATCATCTTGATTGCAACCTGTCTCCTGACTACGTGCTTCTAAAAGGAACCATATGAAACCCACCATACCGCCGCCGCATGATCGTTTCAGCCATACCCGCTTACCGGCTATCGCATTGATGGCCTTTTTGCTGTGTACGTCCGCGTTTGCGCAGGAAGCGGCCCTGGACGGCCGGATCCGCGTGCAGCTCACGCCGTATCAGCAGGCGACCCTTTCCACCGAAATCGCCGCCAACATCTCCAAGCTTCCGCTGCGCGAAGGGCAGGCGTTCAACGAGGGGCAGCAACTGATCGAGTTCGACTGTTCCCTGCTGAACGCCCAGTTGAACAAGGCCGAGGCAACGGCCGAGGCGGCCCGCGCCGCCCACAAGGTGAGTGTGCGCCTGGCTGAACTCAACTCCATCAGTACCCTGGAGGTGGAGCAGGCGGCGGCAAAGGTCAAGGAGACCGAGGCCGAGCTGTCGGCCATGAGGGTGACGGTTTCCAAGTGTTTCCTGAAGGCCCCGTACAAGGGGAGGATCGCCAAGCTCCTCGTGGATGCCAATCAGTACGTCACACCGGGCAAGCCGCTGATGGACATCCTGGATACGAGCCGCCTGGAGGTGCGCCTGATCGTGCCGTCCCGCTGGCTCGCCCGGCTGAAGGCGGACAGCCGCTTCACGGTGCAGATCGAGGAATTGGGGCGCGCCTATCCGGCCCGTATCGTGCGCCTCGGGGCCCGTATCGATCCCTTGAGCCAATCGATCCCCGTGACCGGGGAGATCATCGGCGCCCATGACGAACTCCTGCCGGGCATGAGCGGCTGGGCGAGCTTCGGCAAGGGGCGGCGATGAGCGAAGCCAGCGACGGCCAGTTGATCGGGCTGAGCATCCTGTTGCAGATCTCGCGCCGCGTCAGGGATGCGGCCCGGGTCGAGGAGATCGGCTTCATCGCGGTCAACGAGAGCAAACAGCTCGTCAATTACCGCCAGGCAGCCCTCTGGCTGGAGGGGAAGGGGGTCTTCGCCGTTTCGGGCATCCCGGAGCCGGACCGGAGTTCACCCTACATCCAGTGGCTGACGGAGTGCTTCAAGCAGTGGCGGAAAGAGACCGCCTGGCGTCCCATCGACGCCAGGGATCTGCCCGCCGCGTTGTCGCAATCGTGGGGCGACTGGTTTCCCTCCCATGGTGTCATCGCGCCCCTGAGAGGGAAAACCGGCGATACGCTCGGCCTGCTCCTGCTGGTGCGCGACGAGGAGTGGCACGACAACGAAGTGGCCCTGCTGGCGGAATTGAGCGCCATTTACGCCCATGGGATCGTTGCCGCCACCGTGGGCAAGGGGCTGGCGCGGCGCATCGGGGTGGCGGCCTCCGCGGCATGGCTCAGGATTACACTGCTCCTGGTGCTCGTCGCGGCCCTGTTCGTGCCGGTGCGCATGTCGGTGCAGGCCCCGGCCGAGGTGGTGCCCAAGGATCCGTTCGTGGTCAGGTCGCCGCTGGACTCGGTCATCGACCGGTTCCATGTCAAGCCGAACCAGCCGGTGAGCGAGGGGCAACTCCTGTTCGAGTTCGACCGGACCAACCTCAGCGCCAAGCACGGCGTGGCCAGCAAGGCCTTCCAGGTGGCGGCCGAGGAGTATCGCCAGGCAGCGCAATCGGCCCTGGTGGACGACAAGAGCAGGGCCGAGGTCACCCCGCGCCGGGGCAGGATGGAGGAGAAGGCCACGGAACTTTCCTACACCCGCCAACTCCTGCACCGGGTGGATGTGCGGGCCCCCCGCTCCGGTATCGCCGTGTTTGCCGAGCAGAGCGATTGGGTGGGGAAGAACGTCTCCATCGGCGAGCGGGTCTTGACCATCGCCGACCCGAACCGGGTGGAGATGCTCATCCGCCTTCCGGTGGCCGACGCCATTGATCTCAACCTGGGGAACCCGGTGCGGTTGTATCTCTCCACCGATCCCCAGCACCCCCTGGACGGTACGGTGCGCTATGCCGCCTACAAGCCCGAGGTTGCCGCCTCGGGTATTGCCGCCTACCGCATCAAGGCCGACTTCGCCGGCAGTGTCAAGCCGCCCCGCATCGGCCTTACCGGCACGGCCAGGATCTACGGCAAGGACGTGACCCTCGGGTATTTCATCTTCCGCCGTCCCCTCACGGCGCTCAGGCAGCGTGTCGGATGGTAGACGCCCTGCCGCTCCCCCCGCTGCGCCAGGAACTGGGGCTCTTCCCGGCGCCCCCCTCCGGCGACGGCACGCCGGCCTGGACCCTGCACGACCCGGCGGCCAACAAGTTTTTCCTGTTGGGCTGGCCGGCCTTCGAGATCCTCTCCCGCTGGCGGCTCGGCTCGCTCCAGGCGGTGGTGGAGGCGGTCAATCGGGAAACGACCCTGTCCCTTGCGGAGAACGACGTGCTGAGCGTGATCGCCTTCCTGGAACAGAATTTCCTGCTGGATGCGGTTTCGTGCCGCGCCAGCGAGCGGCTCGCCGCGGCCCGGGCCGCCAGCCGCCCCGGCTGGGCGTCCTGGCTCCTGCACAACTACCTCTTCATCAGGGTGCCCCTGCTGCGGCCGCAGCGCCTGCTGGACGGAATGACCCCCAAGGTGGCCTGGCTCTTTTCCACCCCGTTCTTTTGCACAGTGTTTCTGTTCCTCATTAGCGCGCTCTTTCTCGTGTCGCGCCAGTGGGACCTGTTCCGGCATTCCTTCACCGCCTACCGGAGCCTGGAGGGGCTTCTGGCCATGGGCATCGCCATCCCGCTGGCCAAGGTGGTTCACGAGTTCGGCCACGCCTTCACGGCGCACCGCTACGGCTGCCGCATCCCCACCATGGGGGTCGCCCTGGTGGTCATGACCCCCATGCTCTACACGGACACCAACGAGGCGTGGAAACTGACCTCCCGCCGCCAGCGCCTGGCCATCGGCATCGCCGGCATGTCGGCCGAGCTGCTGCTCGCCCTAGCCGCGCTCTGGCTCTGGATCCTCCTGCCCGAGGGGCCGGCGCGCGGCGCGGCCTTCATCCTGGCCACCACGACCTGGATCATGACCATCGTGCTCAATGCCAGCCCGTTCATGCGCTTCGACGGTTATTTCATCCTTTCCGACTTCCTGGGCATACCCAACCTCCACCAGCGTTCCTTTGCCTTTGGCCGCTGGTGGCTGAGGGAGCGGATCTTCGGCCTGGACGACCCGTCTCCCGAGCCGGCCTCGCCACGGCGCCGGCACTTTCTGGTGCTGTTCGCCCTAGCGGTCTGGATATACCGCTTTTCCGTCTTTCTGGGGATCGCCCTCCTGGTGTACCACTATTTCTTCAAGGCACTCGGCATCTTCCTCTTTGCGGTGGAGGTCGGCTGGTTCATCCTCTTCCCGCTGTACAAGGAGGTCCAGGCGTGGTGGCGGCTCCGGGAGCGGATCAGCCTGACCTGGACGACGGCCCGGAGCCTGGCGCTGTTTCTGGCGCTCGTGACGCTTGTGGTCCTGCCCTGGCGCAGCCGTCTCGCGGCGCCGGCCGTTCTCTCCGCGGCCCGCGAGCAGCAGTTGTTCGTAGAGTCGCCGTCGGTGGTGGCACGCGAGCCGGCGGCTGATATGAAGGTGGTAAAGGCGGGAGAGGTGCTGATGCAGCTTGCGTCGCCGGACATGGAGCAGCGCATCCGCCAGGTGCGCACCACCACGTCCGTGTCCCGCTGGGAGGTGACCCAGCAGGTCTTCGACGAACGGCTTCTCAGCCAGGGAAATGTCCCCAGGCGACGCCTTGAGGGGGGAACCACGGAGCTTTCCGGCCTGAGGGAGGAACAGGAGCGGCTTACCCTGCGCGCCCCGCTGGACGGCACCATCGTGGCCCGCAACGACGAACTGACGCCCGGCCTCTGGTTGCCCAGGAAAGAGCCGCTATACGTGATTGCCGACACCAGCCGCAACCGGGTCGATGCTTACGTGGGGGAGCGGGACCTGGACAGGATCCGGGTCGGGGCGCGGGCACGGTTCATCCCCGATGCCGCGGAGTTCGGCACGTTTGCGTGCCGGGTGGCGGAGGTGGACCGCGTCAATGTCCCGGCCATCGAAGAGCTGTTCCTCGCCTCCACCTACGGCGGTCCGATTCCGGCACGCCAGGACCCCCAGGGGGCGCAGCTCCCCGAAACGCCCGTCTTCCGCATCCGCATGGATGGCTGCTCGCCCGCGGGGGCGCCGCTGTTCAAGCTCAGGGGAGTGGCGCACATCGATGCGGAAAGACGCAGCCCTCTTCTGGATGCGCTGCGCAACGCCCACGCGGTAATTGTGCGGGAAATCGGCATGTAATAACGGCTGCGGCCTGACCACGGAGTTCCCCAGGAGCGTGAATGCACGATCAGAATCCTGTAGATAATCGGAAAGCGCTGAGCTGGCTTGAGGGCGACAAGCAGATGCTTGTGAAGATCACAGCGATCTTCGTAAAAAATATTCCCGGCCAGGTTGTCGTGCTCAAGGAGTCGCTTGATGTTGGCGATACGGCCTCGGTCGAACGGCTCGCCCATTCCATGCGCGGCTCTGCCGCGATGATTGGTGCCTGCGTCATGAGCGACGAGGCCGGAATTATTGAAATGTGCGCCAACGCTGGAGACCTGGACTCGGCACGCGCCAGATACTCCCGTTTTTTCGACGCGTATGAACGGGTCATGGAAGCGTTGGCTTCCGGAGGAGGGTGTGATGCATGTCCTGGTGGTAGATGATGATGAGATGGTGCGGTGCGTACTGAACGAAAAGCTGTCCGGGATCGGGTACGAGGTTACGGATGCCTGTGACGGGCAGAGTGCGCTTGAACTGTTTCGCGGCACTGTCTTCGATGCGGTGCTGCTGGATCTCAAGATGCCCGGTATGGACGGTATTACGACGCTCAGGGAGATGAGGAGGCATGACCCCGATGTTCCGGTCATCATGGTGACCGCGTTTGGCGACGTAGCCACCGCGGTTGAGGCAATCAAGCTCGGCGCCTATGATTTCACGGAAAAACCCCCGCAGTTGAGCAGGATCATGATGACGCTCAAACGGGCGATCGAGAAGGCCGCCCTTGAACGCGAAGTCAGGAATCTCGCCAAAACCGCCGAGGAGTCGGCAGCGCTGAAGGCCGCCTGCGAGAAGCTCAAGGAACTGGACAAGATGAAGACGGCGTTCCTCTCCTCGATCTCGCACGAGTTGCGGACCCCCCTCACCTCAATCATCGGATACGCCGAGATTGCCCGGCAAAAATACTGCAAACTGCTGTCGTCGATTACCCCGAATGACCAGAACATGTCGCAGGTACTCGGGCAGATCGATGCCAGCCTGGATATCCTCGTGTCAGAGGGCCATTGCCTGGCCGACCTGATCGACAATGTGCTCGAACTGACTGCGCTGGAAGCAGGTACCGCGGATATGTGCAGCGATGACATCTGCCTGGAATCGGTGATACATGGTGTGGCGGCGGAGTTTACGGAGCAGTTCACGAGCAGGGGGCTTGACTTCTCCTGGGAGATCGAGGCCGATTTGCCCTCTGTCGTCGGCGATAGTCGCCGGCTCTCCCGTGTCATGCGCCATCTGTTTTCCAATGCGGTCAAATTCACGGAACAGGGACGCGTGTCCTGTAGCGCCAGGAAGGCACAAGGACGTTTGCTGGTCAGCGTCTCCGATACCGGCAAAGGGATTCCCGGGGCGCTGCATCGGGCAATATTCGACAAATTCAGTCAGATCGGTGAAACGCTCACGGACAAACCAAAGGGCACCGGACTCGGCCTTCCCATCTGCCGACTTATTGTAGAGCGCCATGGGGGCAACATCTGGGTGGAGAGCGAACCGGGCAAGGGGAGCACGTTCACCTTTTCTCTGCCGGCCCGTCGGGACATCTGATTATGAAGGTTTGTGAGAATGGAGAGCCAGGCCAGTACGCTCGAAAGGGCCGCCGAAGCGACCCTTTCATGTTCTGTGGTACATTGTCACCCCCTATTTATGGGCAACTGCTTCTGCCGGTTTCAAGACTTCCCTCATGCCTTTTGCCATACCGACCATCATTAATACTGCCGGCATGACCTGCATGGCCACTATCAGGGTGCAGAATCCAAGGAAGATCCAGGAAAAGATTCCACTGTTGTCAATGTGCGACGTAGATGCTGCGAATACTGTTGCCGGGGTGATGGTTCCGATTACGGTGGTGATAAGTGCTCTCATGACGTCCTCCTCTTTATCGTTAGTGTTTCTTTGTCTTCTTGCCTTAGATATAGCATCGGCCGTGCCAAGAGTCTCACATGCATAGCTGATCTTTCATAACTATCCGACACTAAACATATTTATCATTTCAACCGGCCTTAAGCCCTGAAGATTGTCACCGTGATTCGCTGCGTGACTGTATGACAAAGCAATACATAAGACCAGGCGGATATATGCCATAACGCCGCTGTGGATATGGCTTTGGCACTGGATATGCGATGACGGCTGGTGTGTGTATAATTTATACTGGCAAGGCGCACGCCGTCTGAAGGACCTGACGTTGTGCAAAAAAGGGATGGTGAAAAGCGGGTTGCAGATAACTTGTAACTTTTCCGCTTCTACTACCGTCAATATAATGAGCTGTCAGTGTATTAACAGTGACATTTGAGGTGGGTATGAAAAAGTTTATCAGTACATCAGTAGCAGTGATTGCGGTACTTATGGCCTGCGCCATGCCCGTGCAGGCCGCAGGTGGCCATGGCGGTGGATGGGGTCATGGCGGTGGTGGATGGAGCCATGGTGGCGGAGGATGGGGTTACCGTGGTGGATGGGGGCATGGCGGTTGGGGATGGGGTCCGGCAATCGGTTTGGGGATAGGTCTCGGAGCGTTAGCGACATATCCGTATTATTCTCCATACCCGTATTATCCCTATTACGACCAGACACCAGTTATTGTCCAGCAACCCTCACAAGAGATGTATGTGCAACCGGCTCCGCAAGCGGCTGAGCCGAATTACTGGTATTATTGTCCGGATTCAAAAAGCTATTACCCCTACGTGAAGCAATGCCCGAGTGCCTGGATGAAGGTCGTTCCTGCGCCACCACCTGGCCAATAGGTTCCCGCTGGTATACAAAAAGAGACCCCACAGGCTTTCAAATCTGTGGGGTCTCTTTTTTTGTTAACTGAAATCGGGAGCCATGGAAAGAGAAAAGGGTTTAGTCAAACTTGACTAAACCCTTTTGTTTTCATTGGAGGCGGCGAGCGGATTTGAACCGCTGAATAAAGGTTTTGCAGACCTCTGCCTTACCACTTGGCTACGCCGCCGATTGTATTGTGTGAACAAACCTTTATATAAAATTATGCACCGCCCTGTCAATCCCTATTTGATGAACCTGATGGCAACACCGGTGGCGCGGTACTCGACCGTGGGCACGATCAGGTAGGTGGTGTCGTGGCTGCTTATCTCCGGAAAAATGACCGCGTCGGCCTGCATTTTGGCGGCTTCCTCGCGAATGACCTGGTATCCCCACGCATGCACTTCCGACATCTGGAGCCTGCCGGGACCGTAGACCTCACGGGTGATCTGGATCCGGCCCAGCTTTTCATACGAGCGAATGAGTTCTTCCTGGAACAGGATCGGGGGAAGATCACCCTTTGAAACGGTTACCGTTGAGCAGCCGCCGGCAAGCAACGCCAAAAGCAGAAGCACCATCATCACTGCCATATTCCCCGTCGTGCGCATGATCGACCCGTCCTTTTGCGTGGCGTTTTTCCCTCTGGACAGAGGGTAGTGGCCATGCTACTATTTGCCGCTTTTTCCGGCAACAAAAAAACACGCGTTTCACATTTTCTCTAAGGAGCGGGAAAGATGTCAGGTCATAATAAATGGAGTACCATCAAACACAAAAAGGGCGCGGCCGATGCCAAGCGGGGCAAGGTCTTCACCAAGATTATCAAGGAGATCTCCGTGGCGGCCAAGCTGGGGGGAGGCGACCCGGCGGCCAATCCGCGCCTGAGAACGGCGGTCGATAAGGCCAAGGCCGAGAACATGCCCAAGGACAACATAGAGCGGGCCATCAAGAAGGGTACCGGCGGCATGGAGGGTGTCACCTACGAAGAGATCGTCTACGAGGGCTACGGCCCCGGCGGTGTGGCCGTTCTGGTCGAGGTGATGACCGACAACCGCAACCGCACCGTCTCGGATGTGCGCAGCATTTTCACCAAAAACAACGGCAACATGGGCGAAGCGGGCTGTGTCGCCTGGATCTTCAGCAAAAAAGGGCTGATCGCCTTTGACAGGAATATAGACTTTGAGCGGCTTTTCGAGGCGGCCATCGAGGCCGGCGCCGACGATGTGACCGAAGAGGACGAGCAGTTCGAGGTGACGACCGATCCGTCCAACTTCATCGAGGTGCGCGAGGCGTTGGAGGCAAAAGGTTTCAAATTTGCCAATGCCGAGATTACCATGATCCCCCAGACCATGGTGGCCTTGGAAGGCAAGCAGGCGGAGAGCATGCTCAAGTTGATGGACAAGCTTGAGGATAACGACGACGTCCAGAATGTCTACGCCAACTTCCACATCTCCGCCGAGGAGATGGAAAAGCTGATGTGAGATGCGGTGTAAAAGGGGGCTTC
>JAATGX010000036.1 GCA_015688915.1 Desulfuromonadales bacterium | reverse complement strand
GTGGTAGAGGCGCACCGCATGATGGAAGAGGACAAGCACTTCGGCAAGATCGTGCTCAAGATCCGCTGAGCATCGTTTTACCTCAAAAACGGTAGGGACATGGAGCGGGCTTCGGGTCAGCGGGCAGAGGAGAAGGCATTATGAGCTACTTTGAGTGGGATGACGGCTATTCCGTGTGCGTGGAGCGGCTCGACAATGATCACAAGCACCTGTTCGCCCTGCTCAACAAGGCTCATGACGCCTGCACGGCCCCCATGCAATCGGAAAACTATCCATTGCTGGTAAACGAACTGATCGACTACTTGACCAAACATTTTGCGGTGGAAGAAACCTACATGCGTACCATCGGGTATCCCGACCTGGAGGCCCACAAGCTCGAGCACCGGCGTTTCCATGATCAGGTTTCCGCTTACCGGCAAAAGACCTACGAGAACAAAGAGGATTACACCCGGGAATTGATCGAATTGACGGAGACTATCTACAACTGGTTACGCCACCATATATTGAACGTCGATCAGCAATATACCAATTTCGTCGTTCTTTCGCACTTCAAGTAACTCATCACCTGAAAGGCGTCAACATCACAAACGACCGGCCGGGATCGCATCCCCGGCCGGTCGTTTTCATTGCCCCATGCTCTCCGCCAGCAATTCGGTCAGGTGCATGAGCCTGACATCGGGCAACTGTTCCGCCAGCCCCTTCTTCAACTGCAACAGGCAACCGGGATTGCCGGTAACCAATACCTCGGCCCCGCTGGCCCGGATGCTGTCCAGCTTGCGTTGCAGGATCAGGTCCGACATCCCCGGCTTGGCGATGTTGTAGGTGCCGGCGCTGCCGCAGCAGGCATCGGCCGCTTCCAGCTCGCGGTACTCCAGGCCGGGGATCAGCCGGAGCAGGTCGCGCGGCTCCTTGCGGATGCCCTGGCAATGGGCGATATGGCACGGATCATGGTACGTGGCCCGTACGCCGAGCGGTTTGAGTTTCGAGTGCAGTTCGCCGGCATGCAGCGCCAGCACCTGGGAGATATCCCTGACCTTGGCGCTGAAGGCCGTTGCCTCCCGCTCCCCTTCCAGATGATGGCCGTACTTCTTCAGCTCCGCCCCGCAGCCGCCGCAATCGGTGACGATGTAGTCCACGTCGATGCCGCCGAAAATCACCACGTTGGTGCGGGCCGCCTCTTTCAGACCTTCCATATCGCCCCCCAGCATATTGGGCGCGCCGCAGCAGACCTGGGCCCTGGGGGTGATCACCCGATAGCCCAGCGCGGACAGGAGCTTGACCGTGGCCCGGCTGGCGTCGGAAAAGACCAGGCTCATGACGCACCCCAGGAAGAAGCCGATAGTGCCGCGTTCCTCGCCAGTGGCGGGCGTCACCTCACTGATGCCCTGCCGGAGCGGCCTAGTGGGCAGTTCCGGCAGCAACCCCTCCATCCGTTCCAACGGTTTCGGGAACATCTTGAGGATACCGAGGCCGCGCACCAGCTTTTGCAGGCCGCTGCGCTGGTAGAGGCGCATGGGTGTCATGGCCGTTTCCAGGCGGTCGGGATGGGGCACCAGCTTGCGCAGGATCAGATCCTCCATGAATGACAAGCCCTGCTCGCCCTTCCGCTCGCAGGTGAACTCCGCCACCAGTTCTCCGGCATTGACCCCGCACGGGCAGGCCGAGGCGCAGGCCTGGCAATCCAGACAAAGGGCAAGGTACTCCAGCAGGCGTTCCGACTGGTTCAGCTCCCCTTCCTGCACCTTCCGCACCAGGGCCACCCTGCCCCGTGGCGAGGCGGTCTCCAGGAAGGTTTCCTTATAGGTCGGGCAAGCGGGCAGACACATGCCACAACGCATGCAGTTGATCAGTTTGACGTAATCCATTCAATGAACCTCGAAACATCTGCCACAGAGACACAGAGACACGGAGAAAAGCGGGAGAAAACCGAGTTATTTTAGTTACCCAGGATTCTATTTAATAGCTTTTGCCTTTCTCTGTGAACCTCTGTGTCTCCGTGTCTCTGTGGCAGATGTATAGATTAAAAGACTTTCCCCGGGTTCAGTATCCCCTTCGGATCGAACGCGTTCTTTATCCCCCGCATCACCCGGATCCCCGACTCTCCCACCAGTCTCGGCAGGTACTCCTTCTTGGCCAGCCCCACCCCGTGCTCGCCGGTGATGGTCCCCCCCATGGCGATGGCGGCGTCGAAGATCTCGCTGAAGGCGGCGTGGGCGCGGCGAATCTCGTCCTGGTCGCGTTCGTCGGTCAGACAGGTGGGGTGCAGGTTGCCGTCTCCGGCGTGCCCGAAGGTGCCGATGGTCACGTTGTACTTCTGCGCAGAATCCTGGATGACCTTCAGCATCGGCGCGATACAACTGCGGGGCACGGTGGCGTCCTCCAGGATGGTGGTCGGCTTGAGCCGGGCCAGGGCAGAAAGGGCCGTGCGGCGGGCCGTGGCCAGCTTGAGCGCCTCCTCGGCGTCTTTGGCGGTCTGGAAGAAGGCGGAGCGGTGTCGCTTGCC
>JAATGX010000119.1 GCA_015688915.1 Desulfuromonadales bacterium | reverse complement strand
GATCTGTACGATGCGGCCCTAGTCCATCTCCACGACCCGGTTGGCGACTGCGAGCGCCTCGTCCTGGTCGTGGGTGACGAAGATTGAGGTGACGTTGATCTCGTGATGCAGCGAGCGCAGCCATTGCCGCAGTTCTTTCCGCACCTTGGCGTCGAGCGCGCCGAACGGCTCGTCGAGCAGCAGGATGCGCGGCTCGATCGCCAGCGCGCGGGCCAGCGCGATGCGCTGGCGCTGGCCGCCGGACAACTGGCTCGGGTAGTGATCGGAGAGCCAGCCGAGTTGCACCAAATCCAGCAATTCCCCGACCCGCGCCCGGATGCCCGCCTCGTTCTTACGGACCGCGCGCGGCTGCACGCGCAAGCCGAACGCGACGTTTTCGAACACCGTCATGTGGCGAAACAGCGCGTAATGCTGGAACACGAATCCGACATGGCGCTCGCCGGCGCCGTGGGCGAGCGCGTCCTCGCCATCGAACGAGACCTCGCCGGCGTCGGGCCAGTCGAGCCCGGCGATGATCCGCAGCAGCGTGGTCTTGCCGGAGCCCGACGGCCCGAGCAGCGCCACCAGTTCGCCGGTGGCGACCTTGAGGTCGACGCCGTCGAGCGCGGCAAACGCGCCGAATTTCTTCACCAGGCCTTTGACTTCAATCGTCACGCAGCGGTTGCCCTTCGTCCAGATGCCGTTCGAGAATGGTTTTCGCCACCAGCGTGATCAGCGCCAGCATCGCCAGCAACGAGGCGATCGCGAACGACGATACGAATTGGTATTCGTTGTAGAGGATTTCGACCAGCAGCGGCATGGTATTGGTCTCGCCGCGAATGTGGCCCGACACCACCGACACCGCGCCGAACTCCCCCATGGCCCGGGCGTTGCAGAGGATCACGCCGTAGATGATGCCCCACTTGATATTGGGCAGGGTCACCCGGAAAAAGGTCTGCAAGCCGTTGGCCCCCAGCACGAGCGCCGCCTCCTCCTCGTCCCTCCCCTGGGCCTCCATCAGCGGGATCAACTCCCGGGCGATAAAGGGGAAGGTGACGAAGATGGTGGCCAGGATGATGCCCGGCACGGCAAAGACTATCTTGATGTCATGGGCCTCCAGAAACGGCCCCAGCCACCCCTGGCGGCCGAACATCAGCACGTAGATCAGGTCCGAGATGACCGGCGAAACCGAGAACGGCAGGTCGATCAGGGTGATCAGCAGGTTCTTGCCCGGAAAGGTGAACTTGGCAATGGCCCAGGCAGCCATGACGCCGAACACCAGGTTGAGCGGCACCGCCACGGCGGCGGTGATCAGGGTCAGCTTGACGGAGGCCAGGGTGTCCGGCTCCCTCAGGGCGGCCAGGTAGACCTCAAGCCCCTTCTCGAACGCCTGGCTGAAGACCGCCGCCAGCGGCAGCACCAGGAACAGCCCCAGGAAGATCAGGGCGGTGGCGGTGAGCAGCCAGCGCACCGGGGCCGGTTCGGTGATACGGCTGTTGCCGGTGCTTCTGGCAGTGTGTGTTTTGGTCGGTGCGGACATGGGGACCTCAATGTTGTAGAGCTTCACCCTTTGAAAATGGGGGATCGAGGGGGATTTGCCGTTAACAGTCGGAAATCAAATCCCCCCTGCCCCCCTTTTTCAAAGGGGGGACATTTTTCTACTCGGCGTATCTCCTGCTACACCTTTGCAGCAGATTGATGATCAACAGCATGATAAAGGACGCGACCAGCATGACCGTTGCCACGGCCGTGGCCCCCTGGTAATCGTACTGTTCCAGCTTGGTGATGATGATCAGCGGCGTGATCTCCGAGACCATGGGCATGTTGCCGGCAATGAAGATGATCGAGCCGTATTCGCCCACGGCACGGGCAAAGGCCAGGGCAAAGCCGGTCAGCACCGACGGCGTCAGGAGCGGAAACAGGACCCGGCGGAAGGTCTGCCAGCGGTTGGCCCCCAGGCAGGCGGCCGCCTCCTCGATCTCGCTGTCCAGCTCCTCGATGACCGGCTGCACCGTGCGCACCACAAAAGGGAGGCCGATAAAGGTCATGGCCACGATGATCCCCAGCGGGGTAAAGGCCACCTTGATGCCGTGGGGCTCCAGGTAGCGTCCCACCCAGCCGTTGGCCGAATAGACCGTGGCCAGGGTGATCCCGGCCACCGCCGTGGGGAGGGCAAAGGGGAGGTCCACCAGGGCGTCGACCAGGCGTTTGCCCGGAAAGGGGTAGCGAACCAGCACCCAGGCCACCAGCACCCCGAAAACGGCGTTGATGGCGGCCGCAGCCAGGGCCGCGCCAAAGGTGATCTTGTAGGAAGCCAGTACCCGCGGCGCCGCCACGGCTTCCAGAAAATCGTGCCAGGAGAGCCCGGCGGTCTTGAAGACCAGCGACGAGAGCGGTATCAGCACGATCAGGCTCAGGTACAGAATGGTGTAGCCCATGGTCGGCCCGAAACCGGGCAGGACATTGTTTTTGCGTTCGTAGAGTTTCATGGTTTCTTGGAGGTCATGCGTTTGCGGCTTGAGGGGGAGGCTCTGACATGTCTGCGGGGAGCGTGAAATCTGTCAGTTCCATACACTTCCTCTCGCTCGGGATCATGATGAAACGGTTTATTGTGCCTGCCCCCTCCTGAATCGGGAAGGGGCAGGGATGAAGTGGATTCCTTATTTCGCTGCCGCGGCTCCGGTGATCTGGTCGAACACCCCGCCGTCGGAGAAATGGGTCTTCTGGGCCTTCTGCCAGCCGCCGAAGGCCTGGTCGATGGTGTAGAGCTTCAGCTTAGCCAGTTTGGTCGGCACCTTCTTGTCGATGGGCCGGTAGTAGTGTTTGGCTGCGATCCGCTGTCCTTCGGGGCTGTACAGGTACTTCAGGTATTCCTCGGCCACCTTGCGGGTGCCGCGCTTGTCCACCACCTTGTCCACCACCGCAACCGGCGGTTCGGCCAGGATGCTTTCCGGCGGGGTCACGATCTCGAACTTGTCCGGGCCCAGTTCGTTAATGGCCAGAAAGGCCTCGTTTTCCCAGGCCAGCAATACATCGCCCAGGCCGCGTTGCACGAAGGTGTTGGTGGAGCCGCGGGCGCCGGAGTCAAGCACCGGCACGTTCTTGTAGAGTTTGGTGACGAATTCCTTGGCCTTGGCCTCGTTGCCCCCCTTCTGGTGCAGGGCATAGCCCCAGGCCGCCAGGTAGTTCCAGCGTGCGCCGCCGGAGGTCTTGGGGTTCGGGGTGATCACGGAGATGCCCGGTTTGATCAGGTCGTCCCAATCCTTGATCTTCTTGGGATTACCCTTGCGCACCAGGAACACGATGGTGGAGGTGTTGGGGGAACTGTTGTGGGACAGGCGTTTCTGCCAGCCCGGATTGATCAGCCCCTTTTCCTGGATGGCATCGATATCGTAGGCCAGAGCCAGGGTGACCACATCGGCCTCAAGGCCGTCGATGACCGCGCGGGCCTGTTTGCCCGAGCCGCCGTGGGACTGCTTGATCGTAACCTTCTGGCCGGTCGTCTTCTGCCAGTGCTGGCTGAAGGCGTTGCTGAAGTCGGCATACAGTTCCCGGGTCGGGTCATAGGAGACGTTCAGCAGGGTCAGGTCGGCGGCGAATGCCGGCAGTGCCGTGGCAAGGGCCAGGGAAAATGCTGCGACAAGGGTGACGAACTTTCGTACGTTCATAATTGACTCCTTTTAATGTCTATAGATTTTGTAGTCTTTTACTGCAAAATAAATGATGGCAACACCTACTCTTCAACCTTTTCCAGCTCCAGCACATAATGGCCTTCATCGCTCTGCCGCAAGCCCAGGAGCTTATGCCCTTCGGCCTTGAGGCTGCGGGGGACGTTCTTGACCGGTTCCCCGTCGTCCAGAAGTATCTGCGCGGTTTCTCCGGTCTCGACCTCCTCCAGGGCCAATTTGGCCTTGACGAAGTTGGTGGGACAACCGACGCCCCGCAGATCTATGGTCTGCATGGATGTTCTCCTTTCATGATCGTATTCCCACCTGGGTCTCGATGACCTGGGGCGGTATGGTGGCGGCGACCGCGTTGTCCGGGAATTGCTTCCTCAGATGGTCGAGCAGTGCGGAAGCCCCTTCCCTGATGATCACGTCCCCCAGCCTGATACGGCCCAACGATTCGGCCTTTGCCTTGTACCACTCCAGCACCGCCGCAATGAAATCGACGACTTTTTCCTCGGGCAGGAAGGTGGCGAACAGGGTGCCCACCAGCGGGTTGCGCCCCCATTTGCCGCCGATGCGCACCGTGTAGCCCCGTTTTTTCTCGCTCCAGGCGCCGGTGGGACAGACTTTGGCGCAATCGCCGCACCAGATGCAGGGCTTTTCGGCAAATACCGGCTTGTTGTCCGCACCCATGGTGATCGCCTTGGGGACGCAGTTCTTGGCGCAGAGGCCGCAACTGATACAGGCGTCCTTGTCCAATTGCGGATAGATCGCCCCCTGGAAACCGACGTCGTTGGTGGCCGACTTGGGGCAATCGAAAGGACAGCCGGCAAAGGCGACCTTGAACTTGTGGTGCCCGGTGGCGGTGCCGAAAAGCTTTTGATCAACTTCCAGGGCGGACTTCTGGGTATCCACCAGGCCGTTGGGGTTGTACTCGCAGCCGCCGCAGGCCACCGGAACCCGAACCCGGGCCCCGCAGGAGGCAACCTTCTGCGTCGCCTCGCCCAACTCCTCCACCACCGCGTCGAAATCCTTGAAATTGATGTTGATCAACTCAATGGATTGCCGCACCGAGAGGTGGACGAACTCGCCGCCGAACTTCTCGGCCACCTCGGCGATCTTCTTCAGGCGGGGGACGGACATTCTGCCGCCCGGCACCCGCAGGCGCACGGTGAACAGGTCCTTGCCCCGCTCCTTGATGAAACCGCCGGCTTTGAGGTTGCTCAGATCGATCTTGGTGGATACTGGCTTATTGGACATGATAAGTGGTTCCTTGAGTAAATGTGGTTTTAATCTATAGCAACTACCTGGACAAAGTCAAGTCAATTTTTTATTTATCTATAGATTTAGTGGTTAAATACTTCAATTACCTCTGGCTCCACGTTTCCAGCCTCGATATGGAACGATTTGATGTCCACCTTGGCCGGATCGGCCAGGGAAATAATGATGTACGACACCCCCGGCGTGAGAGCCAGGCGAATATCCTCCACCGATGGCCGGGCCGGGGTCTCGGGGTGGGAATGATAGATGGCCAGCATGGCAAGTCCCTTGGCCCGCAGGTCCTTGACGACGCTGAACTGCTCCTTGGGCTCCATCATGAAATGCTCGTTGCTGGCGTCGGTGTTGACCATACGATAGATGGCCGAAACCGTGTCCCCTGTGCCGCCGAGAATCCCGCACACCTCCAGCGGGAACCCTTCCCGGGCATGGGCGACCAGGTCGTCGTAAATGGAAGCGGGGATTCTCAACATGGAAAAACCTTTCAAATCTGCCACAGAGACACAGAGAAAATCAAAAGGGGAACGTACCCTGATTCCCAAAAGGTTTTCTCTGTGCAGTTCTCCGTGTCTCTGTGTCTCCGTGGCAGATGTTCTGTTTATTTATGGTGCCTTCAGATCGCACACGGTCAGCGCATCCAGCTCGTCCCTCACCTCGGTGATGGTCGGGTTGTCGCCGCAGACCGGGCAGGCCGTATTGCGTTTGAGCGGGATCTCGCGGAACCTCATCCGCAGGGCGCTGTAGGTCAGCAGCCGGTTGGTCAGCAGGTCTCCCTTGCCCAACAGGAACTTGATCGCCTCCGTGGCCTGGATGGTGCCGAGCACGCCGGGCAGCACGCCGATCACCCCGGCCTGGGAGCAGGTGGGGATGGCGTCTTTCGGGGGCGGTTCGGGGAAGATACAGCGATAGCAGGCCGATTCTCCCGGTCTGACGGTCATGGTCTGTCCGTCGAATTGCAGAATGCCGCCATGGGAATAGGGCTTGCGGGCCAGCACGCAGGCGTCGTTGATCAGGAACTTGGCGGCGAAGTTGTCGGTGCCGTCGATGATGAAATCGTAATCGGCAATGATGGCGCCGATATTGGCCGCTGAAACCCACTCCTTGTAGGTACGGACCTTCACGTCCGGGTTGATGGCCTCCATCTTCTCCCGGGCCGATTCCACCTTGGGCTTGCCGATGTCCGGGGTGAAGTGGATCACCTGGCGTTGCAGGTTGGACAGGTCCACGTCGTCGGCGTCGGCAATGCCGATGGCGCCTACCCCCGCGGCAGCCAGGTACAGGGCGATGGGCGCACCCAGGCCGCCGGCGCCGATGATCAGCACCCGGCCGTCAAAGAGCCGCTGCTGCCCTTTGCCCCCCACCTCCTTGAGGATGATGTGGCGCGAATAGCGTTCGATCTGCTCTTCGGTCAGCATGATCAGCGCCCCCCACCCATGAAATATAAAAATTCGATCACGTCGCCGCCGTTGACCGGGGTTGTGCCGAACGCCTCCCGCTCCAGAATCTCGCCGTTCAACTCCACGGTGACGTACAGGCGCTGGGAGACATCCAGCTCTTCCAGCAGGGAGTCGATGGTCCGGTCCGGGTTCTCGGGAATGGCGGTTTCTTTTCCGTTGATGGTGATGTTCATGCGATACGTCTCCTCTACAGCGCGTCCAGCGCCCGTTTGAAATCCTCGATAATATCGTCAGGGTCTTCGATGCCGACCGATACCCGGATCAGGTCCTCGGTCACGCCCATCAGGGCCTTGTCCGCGGCGGGGTAATCGGCGCAGATGGTGCTGGCCGGGTGGATCACCAGGGTCTTGGCGTCACCGATGTTGGCCAGGTTTTTGGCCATGTTCAGACCGTTGATGGCCCGGAAGGCCGACCCCTTGTCGCCGGTGCCGAAGGTCAGCAGCCCGCCGTAGCGCGTGCCGTACAGGCGGCTGGCCACTTCATGCTGCGGCGAGTCGTCCAGGCCGGGGTAGTTGACCCAGGCGACCTTGGGATGCCCCTTGAGAAAACGGGCCAACGCCAGGGCGTTGCCGCAATGCCGGTCCATGCGCAAGGCCAGGGTCTGGATGCCTTCGGTCAGCAGAAACGAGTTGAACGGCGCGGCACAGGCGCCCACATCCTTGTGCACCAGTTTGCGGGCCCGGGCGGTAAAGGCGAAGGCGCGGTATTTTTTGTGAAACTGCTCGAAGTGAGGAAATTGGGGACCGCTCCAGTTGAAGACGCCCCGGTCGATGATCACGCCGCCGATGGAGGTGCCGGGGCCATTGATGTACATGCTGGTGGAATGGATGACGATATCCGCCCCAAGGACCGCCCCGTTCGCGAGATAGGGCGTGGTGACCGTGGCGTCCACCACCAGCGGCAGGCCCGCCTGGTGGGCAATCTCCGCCAGTTTCGGGATATCGGGGACATCCAGCTTGGGGTTGCCGATGGTCTCGACAAACAGCAATCGCGTCCGTTCGTTGACGGAGGCGCTGAAACCGTCGAGATCGAGCGGATCGACGAATCGAACCGTGACGCCGAAGGTGGAGAGGGTATCCCGGAACAGAGAAAAGGTGCCGCCGAACAGGGACGAGGACGCCAGAATCTCGTCACCGGCACGGACAATGGTCATGACCGTCGTGGTGATGGCCGCCATGCCCGATGCGGTGGCAATGGCCGCACCGCCCCCCTCGAGGAGCGCCAGGCGCCGTTCCAGGGCCTCGGTGGTCGGATTGCCCAGCCGGGTGTAAACCTGGCCCACGGCCCTGCCCCGGAAGACATCCTCCAGGGCCTCGGCGGTCGCGTAGGCAAAGGAGCTGGACTGGACGACCGGCACGGACGTGGCGCCGGCCGGGCCTGCCTCCAGGCCGCCGTGCACCAGCAGCGAATCAAAGCGCAGTGTTTTTTCCATAAGCCGCAACTCCGTAATAAAAAATCCCATCTGCTGTCAGATGGGATGGGTGTCAGAGAGGGGAAGTTTCCCGCAACCCCACCTCATCTTCGCCGCAAGCGGCAGGAATTAGCACCTGACGCCCGTGCGGACCGGTTGCTGTGGTTTCGCAGGGCCTTTCCCTCCACCACTCTCGATAAAGCAAGCTTACTCTATTCAATTGAGTGTTCCTGTGTAACAAACTACACCAAACGTGTCAATAATAATTTAGCTGGTATAACTGCAACTAACTAAACTTTAGTCAGATGCGGGAAACCGCGCCTAGATACAGAAGTCAAACTCCACGAACTGATCCATTTGCCGCGACGGTTCGGCGGATTTCGGTTTTCCCACAACCCTGGCCGGTATGCCGGCAACCGTGGAATGGGGCGGTACCTCGTTGAGCACCACGCTGCCGGCAGCGATCTTGGAGCCCTCGCCGATTATGATGTTGCCCAGGATCTTGGCCCCGGCGCCGATCATTACGCCATTGCCCACCTTGGGATGCCGGTCCCCGGACTCCTTGCCGGTCCCCCCCAGAGTCACCTCGTGCAGCAGGGAGACATCGTCTCCCACCACGGCGGTCTCGCCGATGACCACGCTGGTGCCGTGGTCGATGAGGATCCCCTTGCCGATGCGGGCCGCCGGGTGGATGTCCACGTCAAAGGCCTCGGAGATGCGGCTTTGCAGGTAGAGCGCCAGGGGATGCCGCCCCTGCCCCCAGAGCCAGTGGGCCACCCGGTACGACTGCAACGCCTGGAACCCCTTGAAGTGCAAATAGGGCAACGCCAGGCTTTTGGCCGCCGGGTCGCGCTCCACCACCGCCGAGAGATCGCGGCGTATCGCCTCGCAAATATCCTCGGAAGCGGTGAGCGCTTCGTAAAACACATCCCGCAGTGAAGTCGTGGTCAGATACGCCGAGGCCAGCTTACCGGCCAGGAAGTACGAGATCGACGCCTCCAGCGAGCCATGCTTGAGCACCGTGTCGTGCAGGTAGCCGGCCAGCATCGGCTCGGTCTTTGCGGTTGCGAACACATCCTGGCGCAGGCGGTTCCAGACCGGATCGATCGTTTCAGTTGCCGGCCGTGTGACGCTTTTCAGGGGGCTTTTCGAACTTGACGCGGATGAATCCGCAACCTGTAGACTCATGACGTATTCTCCTCTTACCGCAGATTATTCAAGGCAACCTCAGCCGGGGGATACAAAAAAAGGCCAAGGAAGAGTGTGTACTCAGCCTTGACCTCCAGTCAGTCTGGTCAGTCGCACCGCTCGTGAATGCCGTTCCTATTTCTTTATGACGACCTTGTGGATGTTGCCTTCGACATGCGCTGTTTCCAGCACCTGGTATCCCTGGTCCTTGCATGTCTTCGGCACGTTCTCCAGCGGTTCCCCGGCGGTAAGCAGTATCTCCAGGATATCGCCATCTTCCAGTTGTTCAAGCTGAAGTTTTGTCTTCACGAACGTCATGGGGCAATGGTCTTTGGTTATGTCGAGCTTGATGGTACTCATGAAGACCTCTCTCAGTTTTGGGCGATCCTTCTGACGGCATCCGCCAGTCGGTCGATCTCGTCAAACGTGTTGTAGAACGCGAACGAGGGGCGGACCGAAGATTCCACGCCAAAGCGGCGCAACGACGGTTGCGCGCAGTGATGGCCGGCCCTCACGGCAATTCCTTCCTGGTCCAGGAACCTGCCCACCTCTTCGGTCGTGCGGTCCTTGACGACAAAGGAGATGACCGACACCTTTTCCCGGGCGCTGCCGAGAAGGCGGACGCCGTTGATCCGGGAAAGCTGTTCCGTTGCGTATTCCAGCAGTTCGTGCTCGTACTTGCCGGTATTGACCAGCCCCAGGCGGTTGACGTAGTCCAGGGCCGCGCCGAGGCCGACGGCGTCGGCGACGTTGGGGGTGCCGGCCTCGAACTTGGCCGGGGCCTCGTTGTAGGTGGTCTCCTCGAAGGTGACGTTCTTGATCATGTTCCCGCCCCCATGCCACGGGGGGAGGATTTCGTGAAGCTGTTCGTGGATGTACACCGCGCCGATGCCGGTGGGCGCGAATATCTTGTGGCCGGAGAAGACGAAGAAATCGCAGCCGATCTCCTGCATGTTCACCGGCATGTGGGACACGGACTGGGCCCCGTCGATCAGCACCCGGGCGTTGTAGCGCTTGGCGGCATGGGTCATCTCTGCCACCGGGAGGATCGTGCCGAGACTGTTGGAGGCCTGGGTAAGGGCAACCAGCTTGGTGCGCGGCCCGAGCAGCGCCTCGTAGGCCTCCAGCATCACCTCACCCCGGTCGTTCACCGGGATCACCCGGATCACGGCCCCCTTCTCCTTGGCGATCATCTGCCAGGGGACGATGTTGGCGTGGTGCTCCAGGGTGGAGAGAATGATCTCGTCCCCCGGCTGGAGGAATTTGCGGCCATAGGTCTGGGCGACCAGGTTGATCCCTTCCGTGGTCCCCCTGACAAAGACGATATCCTTGCTGGAAGAGGCGCCGAGAAAGGTCTGCACCTTTTGCCGGGCCCGCTCGAAGGCGTCCGTGGCCCGCGCGGCCAGGGTATGGGCGCCCCGGTGGATATTCGAGTTGTCGTTCTCGTAGAACCGGGAAATGGCGTCGATGACGCTCTGGGGTTTCTGGGTGGTGGCGCCGTTGTCCAACCAGGCAAGCTGTTTGCCATGCACCTTCTGGTTCAACACCGGGAAATCCTTACGGATGGTTGGGATATCCAGGGGCCGGGCACCGGTGTCCGTCGCCGACTTTGCGGCGAATATCCGTTGCAGAATCTCCGGGTCATGTCCCGCCCGGCAGGTTCCGTCCTCGTTACGAAGGTGCCCGGAGCGGATCTTCTGCACAAAGGCGCTCAGGCCGCCGGTTGACGTGGCATTGTCGCCGGGAACCGTGAACCGCTCCGCTGATGCGGGTGTCTCTGCCGGAATCCCGGGCCAGGACGGGGATATGCCGGACAGGCCGGGGATACCGGGAATGTCGGAAGGAACCGCCTTGGGGCTTGGGATGCTGTAACCGTGCGGGCCCAGTCCGGCGGCGCCGGGAACGGTGAAGCTCTCGGCGCTGTCACCCGCGCCGCCGGTAGCTCCGGGCCAGGAAGGACTCAGGGCGGATAATCCCGGCAGCTCGAAACCGTCCGGAGAGGGTGCCGGTACGGAGGGCACACCGTTAACGCTCGGCGTGGCACCGGCCAGGCCGGGGATATGTGGATGTGGCCATTCCGGCGTCGGCGGCGGTGCGAGGTTGACGGAAGCGGCCCATGCGGGAACTCCCGGCAGGCTTCCGGCCTCCGGAACCCCGTGCGGGAGATCGGCCTCCGTTTTCGGCACCAGGTTCGCACCCGGTATCTCGTTGTAGAGCCGTGTCGCAATGGATGCAATCAGCTCGGGTGTTATATCGTTCATGGGTTTGCCCCCCGGTTACTTGACTTTGGGTTTCCGGTGCTCGTAGTCGTGGTAAAAGCCGACCTCCACGTTTTCCAGAATCGCCAGCGCATCGTCGGTCAGAACGGCAAGGGAGAAGTACAGGGAGAGCAGGTACGAGGCGACCCCCAGGTTGTCGGTTTTCATCAGCCGGGCCGAGAGGCTCGGCAGGATCTCGCCGGGAATGCCCACCTGGTGCAGCCCCACAACCCCCTGGTCCGCTTCTCCGACCCGCACCAGGATGATGCTGGTGGTGCCGAGCCACTGGTTCGAATGAAAACGGCTCTTGATCTCCAGCTTGTCGCACGGGATGAGCGGCACGCCGCGCCAGGTAATGACCTCGGTGCCGAACAGCTTGGTCGTGGGTGGCGGAACGCCGCGCCAGGTGCACTCACGGGCAAAGGCGGCGATCGCCTTGGGATGGGCCAGGAAAAAGGCCGGCTTTTTCCAGACCAGGGCCAGCAGTTCATCCAGGTCGTCCGGGGTCGGCGTGCCGTAACGGGTGCTGATCCGCATGGACGGGTCGGCCGAATGGAGCAGGCCGAACTTGGTGCTGTTGATCAGTTCCCATTCCTGCCGCTCCTTGATCCCCTCGATGGTGAGGCGCATTTGTTCTTCGAGCTGATCGTACGGGCCGTTGTAGAGATCCGACACCCGTGTGTGGACACGAACCACGGTTTGTACGGATGAGAGGGAGTATTCGCGGGGATGGGAGGAGTAATCCACAAAGGTCTCGGGGATCTCGATATTTTCGGCAAAACCGGACACCAGGTCGATATTGCGCTCGCCATATTTGTTGACCGTGGTGAGCAATTCCAGATGCTCGTCCGTCACCTTCTTGAACTCCTCGCTCAGGCTGGGGGTCTTCTTGAGAATCCCTTCCAGTTCCTTGCGCGACAGGGTCAGGAGGACGCAGGGGGTGATGGTGCGGGCGGTCACGTCGGAGGTGCGGTTGGTGACCAGCTCGATTTCGCCGAAATACTCCCCCTCGGTCAGGAGCGCAATCCGCAGATCGCTGCCGTGGGCCCCCTTGCTCAGTACCTCGACCTGCCCCTGGGCTATGATGAAGAATTTGTTTTCTTCCGTTCCCTCCACCACCAGCTTGTTGCCCAGGGAAACCTCCTCGGTCTTGAATTTTTCGGCCATGCGCGAGATCAGGGCATCGGGGAGCCGCGAGAAGACCGGCACGCTCCGTAGCGATTCCGGAGAAAAGGTGGCCTTCCCTTCAGCCAGATCGATTTCGATCCGCTCGGCCTTGGAGAGTTCGACCTTGGTCCGGTTGACCCGGTACGTGCCGCCGTTCACCTGTACCCACGGCAACAGGCTCAGCAGCCAGCGCGGGGTGATGGACATCATCTTCGGACTGGTCTTCGTGGTTGTTGCCAGATTCCTGGCCACCGCGGTTGTTACGCTCCGTTGCAGCAGATTGTTCTCAGACATCGTTTCCTCCGTTTTTCCGGCGACCCGGATACGGTCGCCACCCGCAAAGATGGTTAAATTCCGAGACCGTGATTGAAACCGCCCTGTTCGCGATGCGCATAGTCATGATAGTAGCCCACTTCCACATTCTCCAGAACACCGATGGCATCGTCGGTCAGAACCGCGCATGACGAGTAGAGGGAGAGCAGGTATGAAGACACTCCGAGGGTGTCCGTACCCATGAAGCGCGCGGAGAGGCTCGGCAGGATTTCCCCCGGAATGCCGGTCTGGTGGAGTCCGACGACCCCCTGGTCCGCCTCGCCGAGCCGCATCAGCAGAATGCTGGTGGTGCCGAGCCAGCGATGGGAGCTGTAGCGGCTCTTGATCTCCAGTTTGTCGCAGGGGATGATGGGCACGCCGCGCCAGGTGATCACCGGGGTGCCGAAGACATTGAGCGTCGGCGGCGGGGTGCCGCGCCAGGTACATTCACGGCCGAATGCGGCAATCGCCTTGGGGTGGGCCAGGAAGAATGCCGGCTTTTTCCAGACCAGGGCCAGCAATTCGTCGAGATCATCGGGGGTCGGCCCGCCGTAGCGGGTGCTGATGCGGAACGACGGGGCAACCGAGTGCAGCAGGCCGAACTTCTTGTTGTTGACCAGTTCCCATTCCTGCCGCTCCTTGATCCCCTCGATGGTCAGCCGTATCTGCTCCTCAAGCTGGTCATAGGGGCCGTTGAAAAGGTCGGACACGCGGGTGTGCACCCGCACCACGGTCTGGACGGCGGACAGGGAGTATTCACGGGGAGTGGCGGAGTAATCGACAAAGGTTTCGGGGATCTCCACGTTTTCAGCGAATCCGGAAACCAGGTCGATGTTCCGCTCGCCATACTTGTTTACCGTGGTGAG
>JAATGX010000199.1 GCA_015688915.1 Desulfuromonadales bacterium | reverse complement strand
CCATCAGCAGATTGTTCGCCGCCCGGCGGTTGGCTCCCCGCCCGCCGAAGTCCAAGATCCGCCACGTTACGGCCCCGTAGACAGTCCAACTGTTCACCGTCGAGCCGGGAATCCCTGAGCCGGGGTAATCCGTTCTGTCATTAATATTGCTGACCGACCCGTTTATGCTCGGCAGATACGCGGCCCTTGCCTCACCGACGGCTCCTGCCTGAATCTTGATATTCGCCCAAGACTCTTTAATTTGGGGGTTATTGCACAATCCCAGGTCCACCGCCTCGCCCAGAACCAGCGGCAGGGCGAAATCCTTCCGGACAGGGCACGTGACCGAATCGACATCTCCCGGCAGGGGTTTGCCCGTTTCGGGCAGAGCGGGCTCCGCGAACAAAGGGTCGAAGGCCCATGCGTCCACGCTCCACACCGACATAGTCAGCAGCAGTCCGACCGTACACGCTTTTGCAGCAACGAACCGGCTCGGCTTACCGCTCATGCAGGCTTTCCCTGTGGTGCTGCAAGAGCGGACTCAAGACATACTCAATCACCCGCCGTGTTCCGGTCTTGATTTCCACATTGACGGACATTCCCGCAGTCAAAGGCATGTCGTGGCCATTGACGGCAATCGAGTTCTTGTCCAACACAACCTTGACCGAATAGATCAGTCCTTTTTTCTCATCCTGAATCGCATCACGCGATACGTGGGTGACCCTGCCGGGGATTGTGCCGTATTTGGTGTATTCAAAGGCATCGATCTTGACTTCCGCCGGCTGGCCTTCCTCGACGAAACCGATGTCCTTGTTCTCCATGGATGCCTCGACCTCGACCAGTTTCTGTTTGGGGACGATCAACATCAACGGCTGGGCGGCGGGCACAACCCCGCCGACGGTATGAACCGTCAATTGCTGAACCGTGCCGTCCACCGGCGCCGTCAGTTTCAACAACCGGCTGTGCGACCCTGAGCGCACCGCATCCTGCCGTGATTCCGCCGCAATCTTTCCTCCTTCCGTCAAGGCATCGTAGGCCACCCGCTTGGTTTCCTCAATCAGGGCGGCACGCTGGCTTCGGGCCTCCGCCAGTTGCCCTTCCAGGTCAATCCTGGCCTGCTCTTTTTCCAGAAAGGCGTGTTGTGATACGGAGTGGTCTTTGGTCAACTCCTGGTAATCATGCGCACGTTGGGTTGCCAGGGGCAACGCCAACTCGCTTCGGCGGATTTCCTCCTCCAGGTGCCGCAACTTGGCCGAGAAGTCCCGGTACTGGCCATCAAGATGTAACTGTTCCGCCTGTAATTTGTCTTCGGGAATTCCCGGAATTTTGGGCAGTTGCGGTGGCTTCAAGTCGTTCACCGCCGCTATCAAGGCGCGGGATCGGGCCATTTGCAGCGAGGCCTCCATCTGGTCGCCCGACGCTTTATCGCGATCCGCGTTAAAGGCGGTTGCATCCAGTTCTATCAGAACGTCACCCGCTTTGACTTCCTGGCCTTCTTGGACATGAAGCGCCTTGACGCTGGCTACATCGATTGAAGCAATCGTTTTGGTGCGGTCGCTGGGAATGATCTTGCCAATGGCATTCACGATGATGTCGATTTTGCCGAGAATCGACCACAGGATGAGAACAACAACCAGTGTCATGAGGATGACGGCCACCAGCCTTGATGCCGGGGAAACCGGTTTTGCCTGCAATGACAATGCGGCGGGCAGGAATTCGGCCTCGTTTTCAGTCAACAGCTTGCCGCTCAAGTGATGACGTTGTCGCCAATGATGAGCGAAGATGGTACCGTAATTATGTAAAAGGCCGGCATACGCCTCGATCCGGTGTTTCAATCCCATGCAAAAACACCCACGGGCGCAACTTGGACGGGCGGAGTTTTTGGTGTCTGTACTTCTGCCGCTTGCGATGCCGACTGCAACCGATACAGATGGGTATAGATGCCAGCGGGATTGTCCAGCAGTTCGTCATGGCTGCCCTGCTCAGCGATCTGGCCGCGCTCCATGACGATGATGCGATTCGCATCGCGCACGGCGGACAAACGATGTGCGATGATGAGCACGGTTCTCCCTTCGCTGATCAAACGCATATTGTCCTGGATAATCTTTTCCGACTCATAGTCAAGGGCGCTGGTGGCTTCATCGAAGATCAGGATGCGCGGATTGGTGATCAATGCCCTGGCAATGGCGATACGTTGCCGTTGGCCGCCCGACAAGCCGGTGCCGTGTTCGCCGACCTTGGTGTCGTAGCCTTCCGGTAGTTCGCAAATGAAGTCATGGGCGCCGGCCAATTTTGCCGCTTCGATGATTGTCTCGATCGGCAGCGCCGGATTGGACAGGGCGATGTTGTCGCGAATGGAACGGGTAAACAGAGTGTTTTCCTGTAAAACCACGCCTATTTGGTGACGCAATGAGGTGGTGTCGATGATGGCGATATCCTGGCCATCCACCAGTACCCGTCCCCGATCCGGCACATACAGCCGTTGCACCAGCTTGGTGAGCGTGCTTTTACCCGAGCCTGATCTGCCGACAATGCCGATCACTTCGCCCGGCACCACGGTGAGGCTGACTTGGCGGATCACGTCAGGGGCGTCGGGGCGGTAACGAAATGAGACCTGATCGAATTCAATCGCGCCCGTGACCTTGGGGATGCGGGTCTTTTGTCCGACCACTTCGGCCCGGGCATTGAGGATATCGCCCAGTCGGCTCATGGAAATACCGACCTGCTGGAAGTCGTTCCACAATTGCGCCAGACGCAAAATAGGCGAGGATACTTGACCCGAGAGCATGTTGAAGGCTACCAGTTCGCCCACCGACATCTTGCCATCCACCACCAGGCCGGCTCCCTCCCACATGATCGCCGCCGTAACGAGCTTGCTGACCAGGGTCACGCCGCCGCTGGCCAGCATGCCCACATTGGTGACCGACAAGGCCGAGACCACATAGGAGGCGAGTTGCTGCTCCCACTTGTTAACCCAGCGCGGCTCGACAGCCATCGCCTTGACCGTATCAATGCCGCTGATGGTTTCCACCAGAAAGGACTGGTTTTCGGCGCCACGGTTGAATTTTTCGTTCAGCCTGGCCCGAATGATCGGGGTGAAGATCAGCGAAAGCGCCGCGTACAGAGGGATCGAGATCACTACTATCAAGGTGAGTTTGGCGCTGTACCAGAGCATGATGGCGAGAAACACGAATGAGAACAGTAAATCCATCAACAGGGTGATGGCGTTTCCGGTGAGAAAGCTGCGGATGTTTTCCAACTCACGAATCCGCGCCACCGAGTCACCCACCCGCCGTGCCTGAAAGTAGGAAATCGGCAGGGCCAGCAGATGCCTGAAGAGCCGGGCGCCGAGTTCGACATCGATCTTGCTGCTGGTGTGGGAAAAGACATAGGTACGAATGGTGGTGAGCGTGGCATCGAAGAGCGTGGCGCAGATGAGGCCGATGGCGATGACATTCAAGGTCTTCATGGCGTGGTTGACCAGGACCTTGTCCATCACTACCTGGAAGAACATGGGCGTGGCCAAGCCGATGAGTTGCAGCGCGAAAGAAATAAGTAGCACCTCACCCAGAAGCTTGCGGTACTTGACCACCGCCGGGATGAACCAGGTGAAGTCGAACTTGGCGATTTCACCGGCATAGCTGGCCTTGGAAGTGAAGAAGATCAAATCGCCCGACCACAGTTCGAGGAAATCCGGCAGGGTCAGAATCTGGGGTTGGTCGCCGGGGCGCTGGATCAGGATT
>JAATGX010000050.1 GCA_015688915.1 Desulfuromonadales bacterium | reverse complement strand
TGCCCCGTATGACCTTGTCAAAGTATTGAAGCATGGCACTTCCCTGAAAAGATAATAAATTGCCTGAATTACAGAATTGCGCTATATTCGGAAGCAATTTATCTATCAGAAATACTCACTGACCACAAGCACTAAAGAAAGAATCCATGCACATTCCCTGCTCCGCGCATGCCGCACTGAAACTGCTGTTCCCCGTCCTGTGCGCGGGAGGAATCGTCATTGCCGCTGCCACTCCGTCGCCGGGAGACATCTACCGTTTTGTCACCATCGACGGGGTTGAGACCTTCACCGACGCTCCCCGCACCAAGGGTGCCAAACTGGTCATCAGGGACCCATCCGGGAAACAACGGCCGGGACGAAAAGGCGCCACCGCGCAGAAGACCCATACCATCTCCCTTGATGAGGTTGTGGAAAAAACCGTGACCACCTCGCTCGGCTTCCGCACACCATCGGCAAACTCCGCCACGGAACCGCACCTGCCGCCGGTTGGCGGGGCCATCACCTCCGGGGTCGGCATGCGCATCGATCCGATTGACGGCAAACCGCGCTACCACAGCGGCATCGACATCGCCATACCCGAGGGAACCCCCGTCAAACCGGCTGCGGCCGGGGTCGTTATCTACAGCGGCCAGCGGCCGGGTTACGGCTACACCATCCTTATCGAGCACGATAACGGCATGGTCACGCTCTACGGCCACAACAGCCGCCTGATGGCCGCTCCGGGACAGGCGGTGGATGCGGACACGGTCATCGCCTATTCCGGCAACACCGGACGTTCCACCGGACCGCACCTGCACTTCGAAGCCTGGCAGGCGGGCGTCAACGTCACGCCGGCCTTCATGCCCGGCGGCACCGTGCAACCACCCAAGGTGCGCCTGGCAGCCCACAAACCGAAAGCACATTTCCGCAAGGAGATCCTGGCGGATGGGTCGGTCCTCTTCACCAATCTGCCCGCTGCATCCCCCTAAAAGGCAAACATCTGCCACGGAGACACAGAGACACGGAGAAAAATCCTTGAGAAACCCCATAGCATTCCAGCTTGAACCCCATTCGCACCACGTTGTTTTCTTTGGAAAAAACCCTGTGATCCCTCTGTATCCCTGCGTCTCCGCGGCAAGGGTTACGGATTTTATGCGGAAGTTGCGCCCCTGATGCACGACCAGATCGCACACTATACCCGTAAATTGCTTGCCGACCGTTCTGCCGACCCGAACCGCATCGCCTTTGCCGCCCAGGACGATGTCATGGTCTTTTCCGGCGAACCGGAACTGGCCCGGCTTGCCGGTGAAATCCTCGGCCAGCTCGACTGCCTGGCCCTGACCGTTGCCACGCCGGCCCTCCCCTTTGCCGACCTCCTGGTGCAACGGACAGGAGCGGGCGAACAGAGGATCGTGCCCCGCGACACCGAAACCCGTACCTTCCTGCACGACATCCCGATCCTGCGGCAACGCGAACTCGGCAGCCGGCCCGCCGACGCCATTGCCCACTTGTTGGGCAATCGCAAGGGGATCGTGGTCGAAGGGATAGGGATCGTGGCCACGGGCGGGCTGACCGTGGAGCAGGGGTATGTCAACTGGTCGTCGGTGTTCCATTCCACCTTCGTCAAATACCTGGAGGACGTGCTGGAGCACGGCTTCCTGCTGCCGGGCGAGGCCGAGGCCTTTTCCCATTTCCGACGGGAGTGGCTGCTGCCGCTCAAGGCCTCCGGGCTTGAGTTCAGGACCGGGCCGATCATGGAAAAACCGGACATCCTGGACGAGCTCACCCGGGTGGGGCGCTATACCGTTCAACGCGGCCTGGTTGACTCGTTCTTCGGCAACATTTCCTACTCAAACGGCGATCTGATCTACATCTCCCAGACCGCGTCAAGCCTGGACGAACTATCGGGCTGCATCGATCCGGTCCCCTTCGGAAACAGCTCCACCGTCGGCATCACCGCATCCAGCGAACTGGTGGCCCACCGACGCATCTTCGAGACCACCGGTTGCCGCGCCATCCTGCACGGACACCCGCGCTTCGCGGTGGTGATGAGCATGCTGTGCGAGGAAAGATCCGGATGTGCGATTACGGACTGCTGGCGGGATT
>JAATGX010000136.1 GCA_015688915.1 Desulfuromonadales bacterium | reverse complement strand
TCATGACGAAGAACAGGAACCCGAAGATCAGGGCGAGCACCTTGCGCCACATGCAGGTGGCCATGAGCAGGGAGACGAAGGGGATGATCATGATCACGTACGCCAGGTAGATGTTGATCATCTGGGGATTGGTAATCCCGGAAGTTACGCCGGAGTTTGCGCTGGGCTGCTGCAACTGAGTTATGAGCTGCACGGACGAGGCGCTGCCGGATGCCAGGGCAAACGACGTGATGTTGGCGACGGTCTGCTGGGAGATAAACGCCATGGGATCTACACCCGGGCCCAAGGTGGCGTTGAGGGTGGTCTGGATGAGGTCCTGGCAGCGCATCTGGTCGCCAAACCCCGAGCCGCCGCAGGCGTTGAGGGCCGCGGCACTGGCGTTGGCCGGATTCGTGTAGTAGGACTGGATGGCGGTGTACGCCTGCTGGCACGATACCGGATTGTTCTGGTAGTCGATCGTGAATACGGCCGGGTTGGACGCTTTACTCAGCGTATCGAGGATCGTGGTACCGCACCCGGGTTCCATGATGTTGTCGATGGTCGTGGTGGTACCGGGTTTCAGGAGTTCGAACGTCAGGCAGTCTTGGACATAGTTCTGGACATACCGGGAATGGTTCGCGTCGTTGATGAACGAGTTGGCCGTGGTAGCGAGGAGTTGCGGGGCTATGGCCCCCCCGGTGGTCTGATATTGCATTGGGGGCATGGCGCCACAGGCGGTGGTGGTACCTTGAGCGACGGTATCGGATATGCTGACCTCAATCTGTTCTATCAGATTCGCAACCTCGGCAAGCAAGCCCACGGCAAAGGGCAGGTCCGTCACCACGACATCCTGGTTGTAGACCGGGTCGAAGATCTCCATTGAGATTTTTGGAACGAACAGCCCGAGGTATAAGATCATGCCGATCAACGTCAGGTAGAACCAGGTCAATGGGTTGGCGCCCTCTGACATGACCTTGAGAAATCCGATAAAGGCGCCGGCCATGATGCCCAGGATGATGAACGCGGTTATTGCGCCTTTGTGATCGGTGGAGTTGAATATGGCGGCGCAGCTCTGGAATACCGCGGAAACGACCGGAAAGCCGCCGTAGGTGTAATAGGTGAACATCGAGGCCTCCTAGCTGTTGATCCCCAACTTCTGTTTCATGCGGGCGGCGACCGACGGGCTGAAATGCTGCTGGAGTTTGGCGTCGAGGATGCCGTTGATTTCTCGTAGTTGGTCGCCCATGGTCTTGACGACATTGAAGTCCTTCACCTGTTTTTCAAGGCTGGCGATGATTTTCCCCTGGAGGGCTTTCGCGTTATCTTCCAGTTTCTTGATGCTGTCCTTGCTCATCTGAGAGGTCACCGAGAGGTTGCACATTGTTCCGGATGACCCGCTGTCGGTGGAATTGCGGGCGGCGTCCCGGAGGCTGAACAGAACCTGGTCGAATCTCGTGATGGCGTCATTGACCGCGGCGGCCAACCATTCCGTGGCCGCCAGGTTGGCCAGGGTGGGCAGCATGTTGTCCTGGCCTCCGGACAGGATAGCCATCCTCAGCCCGTACAAAACCGGCAGCGGCATGCTGGACAGAAACTGCGTGTCCTCGGAGGTCAGGTTGCTGCTGGAGGTCATGGCATTCATGATGTTCGACAGCTTCGTGAACATGTAATTCTGCAGATTGCCATTCGCGTCCGTGGTCGGGGTACATTTCAGGCTGGTATCCATGATCTCGAAAGTCCCGGTTGTCAGAAAGTCCAGATTGGCGTTATTGTTGTTGGGGCAGCCATCGATAGGAGCAACCTGCACCCCTCCCATGTAAAAGGTGAGCATATCCCCCATGAAGGCCCGCAGAAACCCTTGATACGCCTCGGGTAAGCCAATGGCGTTGCCGATGACCTTGATTGCGCTTCGTGGATACTGACCCTGATCGGAAGGAAACAGTCCGGCCAGAATGGGGTCGGTGCAGCCGGACGTGCTCGGCACGTTGCTGGGGGATTTGCCGCTATTGCTGTTGAACCAGTTATCCATGTCTGACAATGTTTTTACCGCAGGGATGCTCTGCTTGAGGGTGGCGTAGGAGTCGGTAAAGGCCTGATCGACTCCAGAGCTTATCTCACCCATTTTGAACCCCTCGGCGATATCCTCGGCGCCGTTCCGGACCGAGGTCACTATCCCCTTGGCGGCGTTGCAGTCGTCCATGGACATTTGATTCATAGCGTTGGAGAGACCTTCGGCCACGTTCGTGATGGTATTGAGTTTCGAGCTGATCGTATCGAGGGCGATCTGATACGCGATGCCGGCGCTGTTCTGCAGGATGTTCTGCCATTTTTTTACCAGCATCTCCGGCTTGAGGAATGCCAGATTGCCTCCATAAAAATCTATCCCGCCACACCCTCCGGAGGTATGAGGAAGTGTGGCGGTGATGAGTTGATTATTTTCCGTGACCGGCCAATGGCCAGAGAAGGAGCCGCCGAACAGCATCCCCCGTTTCTGGCCGTTAAAGTAGTTGGCGTTGCCGGAGGTTTTGCTGGAAATCCAGTCGTCGAGAAAGCCGCCGGCAGAGGCGGTAGAAACAGAAACCAGAGTGGTACAAACGATGCTGATGAACAATAATTTGACGTAGCGCACAGTTTTTCTCCTTTCATTACCAAAACTTCCACCATGGCCTTTTGAGAGTCTGGATGTAGTTCTGAAGCCCTTCATGGTTGAATTCGAGCGGGTCATGGCGGCGGGTGTCGATCACCCGGGCGGTCAGAGTGAAGCGATCCTGACGCCAATCAGCGGCATCATCCCTGTCTACCATCTTTCTGCTCACGGAGACGTGCAAGGGGAGCCCGAGGTTGTGTGCCGTTGTTTTGAGTTCGTCGCATGCGGCCTTGAACGCCCAGTCGATACGGTAGTCGTCCACTCTGATCCCGTGCAGGGTGGTCAGGCCCTGCGTGAAAAAATAAAACTGGGCGATGCAGGTTCTGTGATTGCCCTCCGCTCCGATATAGATGTCGCCGCCGTCGAGCGAGATGTAGTGCATATACGGGACCTTCGGACCGGTTTCCAGGTAATACCCGGGGTTCTTCCTGAACAGCGGCAGGTTGGACAGCATGCGGCGGCCGTTGTTGAGCAGGTCGAGCCAGGTGCCGCCGGCGTAGTCGGTATGCTTGGTCCCCACGACCTTGAAGAGGTTTACGGAGGCGCAACCGTGGCTTTGCTCCTGGATGACGTAGGGCTCCAGTTCGTGAAAGTTCAGGTCGTTCCAGGACAGGAGGACTTTATTGGCGAACGGTGGAACATCTGGCAGGTCAAAATATTTGAGAGGTTCTACGGTTTTTTCCGGCCCGGTCGGTAGGTCGCGCCAGGACGAAATGGTTTTGTTATGAGGTTCCATGAGTTATCTCCTTGGGCTGGCCGACTGGTTTTTGTTGAGCGGCGCCAGCGGGTCGTAGGCACCGCCCCGTTCATATTCGCGCATGCCGTACTGCTCTGGAGCGATCTGGCCTTCCATGAGCCGGATCGTGGAGAAGACCCGGTAGTCGAGCTCCTCCAGGGAGATCACGCCGTAGGATATGGGCTGATACCCTTCATTGCCCTTCTGCACTAAGAGCAGCGTGGGGGTGATCGTGATGTTGAACTGGGCGGCCAGGTCGGGACGTTCGGCGATGTTGACACCCTTTATCTCAACGTGGCGCGATTCTTGGAAGAGACGGAGGACCTTTTCCTCGGCAGCGCAATAGGGGCAATTGGGCCGGTAAAAATAGACGAGGCCATACTCATTCCTGGAGGTGGCGATCTTCTGACTCACCTCGGCCAGCTTCATTTCCTTGATAGCGTCCTGGCCAGGAGGATTTATGGACGCATCGTGCTCCATGGACACATCCGGATACTTGTTCACGACCATCTGCTGTACGTTGGTCCAACCGGCAGCCTTGTTAATGGATGTTCTGAGCATCCGATAAAAATCGTGAACATGAGACTCCTTAAGCGTCCGTACGGACTGATCTTTAAAGGCGTCAAGCAGGTCTCCCATTTCTTTTGGCGGCATGTCCCATATCTGTTGGGGCGTGAAGTCGTCGTATTTGAGTTCTTTCCGGGACTCCCATTCGTATTTCTTGGGCTCGGTCGGTTTTTTCTCCGGAGCCGCCGCCGGAGGCTGCTTGTCAGGCTCCTCTTTTTCCTTGAGCTTTTCGTACCAGTAGTAGCCTCTCGTGCCTGCCTCGTTGTCTTCGTCGGGATAGAAGCTGCCGGCATGCGCGCTACAACATGCAAAGTAGAAAAGGAAAGCCGTCACTACGCCCCTGATTACAAAAGTGCCCATGCCACCCCCGTTATCCTGTCCCGGCTGATGAAGCCGTAAACTCGTGAGTCGTAACTCCGGGCATCGTCTCCGATGACGAATATCATTCCGGCCGGTATCCGGCCATTGAAGCGGAACGGTGCGACCGGCCTGCCAGCGACCTCTCGCTTCCCCTTCGCCAGGTAATGGCCGTCGCAAAAGTAGAAGTCGTTCGGGTTCATCGTGAGGGTCTCTCCTGGAGAGCAGCCGACACGTTTGAGCAGGCTTATAATCTTCGACGGTTCCGCCTGACGGCCCGAGAGCCGGGAGATAAATTCTCCGATCGATGGAACCTGCGCCACAACCACAGGGACCCGCTGGTCGAAGGTCACGTAGTCGCCCGTGGCGATGACCCGGCGATGACCCGTGTCGGGCATGCGCCAAAACACCACATGCTCCAAGGACCGGGTCAGGGGAATCCTCAGATGGCAGAGAGCGTAGACCTCCACCGCCAGCACGGCCGCGATGAGCAACCAGCGGTTACGGTGCGAGAATTTTTTTATGATTTCCAAGGACGGCATCCCCCATAATTACGGTGTAGTTTGACGGCATGGCATCCGCCAGGCTATTCGCGGCCGACATTTCCTGATCGCTCACGGCCGCCGCTTGTTGCGGCGTTATCTGCCCCGCCGTCGCGAATTTCTTGATTTCGAGCAGTTTCTCGGGAACGTCGGAAATTACGATCTTCGTTGCGAAGCGCCAGTCGTATACTGCAAGCGATACGATCGATGATGTGATGCAGCAAAAAATGACCGTCAGATACATCCTGGTCGTGGTGACGTATGTTTTGCGCCGGGGTACGGCTACAGCTTCCTGCTCAATCTCGTTCATGGTCAGTTTCTCCCCTAAACTCCAAAATTATGCGATGTTCCCACTGCCGACACCCTTCACATGTACCTATGCAGGAATACACTCCAAGAAGAGGTGTGCCGCAAACGGTGCAACGCTCGTATACGATGAGTTCCTCAATCACCCCAGCTCATTCCCCCATCGGCGGGCAGTACCTGGGCCGCGATGGCAAAGGCGGTCTTTTCCTGTAGACCGTGATCAAGCCCCGCGTAAAACATCTCTTCCGGCGTAGGCTCAAATAATCCCTTCTCCTTGAGCGTCAGCAATATCTCATCCCGGAGCTGGTTGTAGTGGGTGGCCAGTTTTTGGCGCTCCTCTTCCGCGGCAAAACATGGTGGTTTGCAATCGTGATTCGGAACAACTTTGCCTTTGCGGCGACCGCAGAACATCCACTGTTTCATACGTCCTCCTTGTTTTTGATGTTTGAGGCGATGGTGCCATAGGCGCTGAAGAACTCCTCTGCCTGGTCAGCGGAAACCGTCAGGTAGATATGCGGACTGAGGCGGAATACCCAATCGCCATCCGGTTGTTGCCGGACAGCGGAGCCGTTGCGCCCCAGTCGCGCGAAGCTGGCGCGATCGAGAACGATAGTTACTAACGGTTCCACCTGCAGCTCCAGGTCACACCTGAACCACTTCGTCGTGCTGACAGCGTAAAGGACAAACCAGGAGCCGTCCTCGATGACGGCCTTTATGCCTGACGGCGCCTCTGTCACTTTCCCTGCAACCGCTTGATGGTCATCAGGACAATCCCCTCACCGATATTCTCGACTCCGGACAGTGTCCTGCGCTCGCCTGTCATGCGGTTCCGGATCACGACCGACGGGGTCATGGTGACGCCGTTCGCCCTCAGGAATCCCGTGGTGCTGGTGGTCAGCCCGACCACGGTCGCATAGTCGGCCATGCGCAGGGTGAGCCCCTGTTGTGCGAAGGCGTTCCTGACCAGCTCCTCGCCGGGGGTCGTCGTCTTCGTAGCCAACTCCAGGAGCGCTTTCCGGCCGGACAGATAGTGCGGTTTATCGTTGAGCAGCAGGCTGGCGTGGAAGGGCGTGAAATTGAGGCTCTCCTGGTGGATCGGCTTATCGATGAAGGTGTAGCGGGCGGCGCGGCCCACTGCCGGCAGCATGGCCTCGATGGCTGGCTCCGCTTTACGGCAATAATCGCAGAACCAGTCGGTGACGAAATAGACCTCGACCGACGGTGAGGCCGGCCCGGCCAGCCAGATATCCTGGCTGATAGTGCCTGTTTTGGCTGTCGTATCAGCCGGGTTCGTGGTGCCCGCAACGGCGAGGGTGAGACCTCCGAAGCCGGTGCAGAACATAAGGATGGCGTAGAGCGCGAACTTGTATGCGGGAGTGGAGGCCCGGCAGGCCTGCGTCGTCACCTCCACGAGCCGGAGGGTCGCGGCCAGGACCACGGCCGCGGCGATCACCAGGCAGACCGGGCAGTAATGGCCGATCAGGTGCTTTTGAATGTAAATGAACAGATATTCCGCTCCGGCTGCGCCGGCGAGCAGCACGTCGAAGAGGTAGCGGAAACGCCGGTCATTGCGGCAGGAACTCACGATGGCGACCGCCACAAAAAATGGGATCCCCACAGTGGCGAACTGCAGGCCGAACAGGCGGTAGTTCGCGGCATCGGTGCACCCTCCGGAACAGATGCCGAAGGCGGCCAGGATACTGCCGACCAAGGCGATGGTGAGCAGCGGCCACAGGGTATAGCTGATGATCCGTTCCGCCCGGGTAACGCCGGCCAGATTGATGACGAAATTATGCACGGGTATCCTCCTTGATGCTCTTCTGTTTGCGAAATGCTGTCAGATAGTCGAGGACGGCTCTGCGGATTACACCTGAACTGCCGTTGAACAGCCCCTCCAGGTCCTCTTCCATCCTGGCCAGGATAAAGTCGTCATCCACGATGCCCCGACGGTACGGCCGATCCTCCAGGAGCGCGGACAGGGTATCGGCGACCCGCACCACCCTGGTGAGTGGTTCCAAGACGCCGGCACGGAGTCCCTGAGGGTACCCCGTGCCGCCGGCATTCTCGTGATGATGCGCTACGACCTCCGCGTATCGCTTCAGGCCGGTATTCTCCACGAACCCTCGGCCCCAGGAGGTATGCAATCGCATGGTTTCCATTTCACGCTCTGTCAGATCCCCTGGTTTGTTCAATACTGACTCGGGGACGTACAGCTTGCCGATATCGTGTACCAGTCCGGCCGAGTAGGCCTCCTTGGGAGAGCATCCGGCATCGACACCGTTGTCCCGGAGCCGCCGGACCAGTAGTTTAGATATTTCGGCAGTCTGGATCGAGTGGTCCCGCAGGGTGGGGCTCTTGGCGTACATTACGTTACAAAATATGGTCTGGAGCTTCTTGTCCAATGGCCGCTTCCTATTTCACGGCGGGGGACGTCAGCAGAGCGTAGTAGTCCTGCGCGGCGGCCAGGGAGGTGTAGAGCCGGATGCCGGGGGTGAACGTCGCGGATGTACCGTCGGGATCGATGTTGTTGAGGGCTAGGAACTGCATGCCGCTGACGGCGCCCAGGGGATTCCCCAGGTTGGGGACCAGCACCAGGGTCTTGTTGTCGCTGGCCACGCTCCAGGAGCCTTGATCGGAGGAAACCACCGGTGTGCCGGTGGTTATCACCGGGGACGTCTGCCAGAGGCCACTGGTGGCCGCGAACGTGTTGGCCGCATACCCGGCGCGGGACACCGAGTAGATCACCGGGGACGACGTCAGAAACATCACCAGTGCCGACTGCTGCTGGGGGGTGGTGTCCGTAGCGGATCCGCCACCGTCGCTGCCGCAGCCGGCGAGACCGGCAAGGGCGAGCGTCAGGGACAATGCCATCATGAACTTTTTCATGGTTCCTCCTTATGGTGCCTGTCGCATAGAGCGGCAGGTTTATTGTTGACCCAGGTAGCGCGCCATGGCGGTGAGCGCGGGGGATTTGACTGCCTCGGCCACCTGCTCGAATAGATATCCCAAGGAGGTGTCGCCATAGATCACCGTCCAGGACGAAGGGGAGGGCACAGCGACGTTCTCCGGGCTGCCTTCGCTCACGTCCGGATCGATCGGCCTCACGCCACGGACATACACCAGCGCCGGTACGACGGTCGGCTGGAAACGGCGGTACAGGTTCGGGTCGATGTCCACCGGCGTGCCGAAGGTCGCGCAGCCGGTACCATTGCACCCCAGGTCCTTCAGCCGGATCTTCATGATGAACTCCATGGTTTTAGTGGCGTCCTGGACGCCTCCGATGAAACCGCGCATGACCATGCTGATATTGGGATCCTGCAGGCGGTCAATATCCCGGGCGTAATTCCGCAGGGTCGATAGGGGCATCGAGGAGGAGATAAACAGGTAGACCCGTTCATCGTACGCCAGGTGCGGGGCCTCATTGTTCCCACTACGCCGGGAGTCCGTATAGTACGGGCCCGGCTTCACTGCCGTGCCCCCGAACATCTCGCGCTGGAGGCGGGCCCGTTCTCTTTGGACCTTGTCCTGGAACTCCTTGGAGTTGACCGCGTCGAGGGTCTTTCTGGCCGCGTCCACCTGTGCTGCGCCACTGGCAACGCTCTCCGGGAGCCGCTGCGCATCCGTATCATAGTGCGAGGAGTTCGCCCGGGCCGATTCGGCGGCCTCCTGGATGGTGCCGGCGAACGCGGATACTGCGGCGATACTGGTAATAAACAATATGGTTGTGATGGTTCGCATGTCAGTTCCCATAGATCTTCTGGCAGCACTTCTTCTTCTGAGACAGCACCTACAAAAAATTCTTGTCGTTATACGCCGGGGCCTTGCCCGAATCCCAGATCAGCTCCGATTCGCCGGCCCAGAACGGTGTGGCAGTCTTGATCGGCTTGGCCAGTTGAAACCGCCACTGCGACGATTTCCAGACCGGGATGATCTGGCCGCTGCACCCCTGGGAATCTGCGGTGAAGTCCTCCACTGTGCCCCATTCCGTGTTGGTGTAGATTTGCCGTGCCACGACCTGGGCGGAGGCGGTCAGGTTATGCGGTGTGCTGCTGTGGCCGGCCAGCGGGTATATGTTGTCCCAGGCGCACCAAAACAGGGAGTCGTAGACCGAGGGGAAGAAGCTGCCCGGCACCTGGGCAATGGCGTTTTTCGCGCCGCAAGCGATATCGGCGGCCGGGTTGGCCACGAGGAAAACCTTCGGATCCTTGAGCATGGCAAGCCAGTCCTCTGTCCAGGATGGATCTATCTCGGAGAGGTAGGTCATCTGCAGAGGAACCTGCTGGACGCATGAGAGGCCGGTCAGCATGCCGAGCAATTGGATGGCGTTGAACGGCCACCAGTGAACCTGTTTGAAGGTACGGGGCGCGGTCACGCTCTTGTCGTTGGTACCCTGGTGCGACCCGCCTGCGCTGCCCACGGTCGTGCCCACCACGGTGGAGCAGTAGGGATCGTCAACCACCTCCACCAGGTACGCCACATCCCAGAACCCGATCTGGGTGCCGATGAACGTGCCGCTGGTGGTGGTGCAGGTACAGATCGGGTTGACCGTGCCCTGGGCGCCGTCCGGAACGTTGCTGTTGGTGGCCACGGCGAAACCTCCCACCCGGATCGGGAACAGGCCGTTCCAGGCGATGTCGGTCACCGGGTTGAATATGGTGCCGTTGCAGGTGGCCAGGGCTGGGGTACTGACGGCCAAAAGCCCCAACAGGACAAAACTAGCGGTTTTTGCGGACATCGATCTCCTCCACTTCCAGGGTTGCCCCCTTCTGGCAGGCTATGGCCGGCACGGCCTTGATGCCGAACCGCTCCAGGAGCAGGGCGTCGGCATGATGCACCGGGCGTTTGAGGGCCCGTTCGATCTTTTCGAAATCCCCGCCGGTCAACAGGATCGGCGTCAGCGGGTCGCGGGCCTGCTGCGCCGACATGAGCCATTCCCGCTGCGCCCGGTCGGCGGCGTTCACGAACAATATGCAGGCGGGCATGGTGAACTGCGCCAGCGGGTTAAACACAAAACCCTTCGGATATTTGATTTTTGTGGGGTCCCGGGGGTCGGGTACATCCACGTCGAGGGTGAAGGACATCGCCACCTGGCGCTTCCGGGCCACGTCGGCACGGGGTATGGCCGGTATCTCCGGCCGGTGATGCCGGGCCTGCTCCTTCGCGGCCGACAGGACACGTTTCCAGTCAACCTGTCTCGCCCGCTCCACAACCTCGGTCAGGGCGTCCGGCTCGGCAAACGGGTAGGTGTGCCCAACCGTGCCGATGACGGTGGCTGAGGCGAGCGCCGGTAACAGGGCCGATATGGCGATGATGAGCGCCATGGTCCCGGCTATCCCCCGGATGCCGTTGCGAATATGCTCCTGATGTGGTATAGGGGTACCGGAGTGTATGTAACAGTTGCGCATCATCAGGAGGCTCACCATGGCCGCACAAGTTCTGGTTGCTGGCAAAAAATACGAAGGCAAATACGTGGCATTTGAGTCCTTTACGAGTACCAAGGTTGTCTCCTCCGGCAAGGATCCGGTGCGTGTGATCAATGCCGCCGAGAAAAAAGGCATTGTAGAGCCGGTGGTCGTCTTCGTTCCCCGCAGTGACATAGCCTACATTTACTGATGCCGTTGACATCCTCCCCGCCCCCCCATTAAAAATTCCAGGAGGCTATTATGCTAAGGGTTAAAAAACCGATGTTCGCGGCTCTGCTGGCTCTAATTGCTGTTGTCGTCTCCCTCGCGGGCTGCGCCTCGCTCCCCACCCTTCAGCCGAACAGCAGAATTGCGGTTGTGCGGCCATACGAGACGACTAATAAGCGCATAGCCGCGTTGGGTATCTACTCCACGGCAACCCTGAAAACCCCGGACGGTCGTGTGTTGTGCGTGAATGATGCGAAGTGGCCAACACTTGCAGAGATGAATAAGAGATATGGTTCCTCTGACCTCAGCGGTTATGAGTACTTTACGAAACAAATGCAACTTTACCAGGAGTGGCAAAAAGAACAGCTCCTTCTCAAAAACGGTGCGGTAATAGCGCTGTTTGCCAGACCAAAACAGGAAACAAAGACGTCGTTTACCGGCATCAGCTCCCAGCTTTTGGGGAATCTGATGCTGGTGGCCATGTCGGCGGTGACGAAAACGAATGCCTACAACACGAGTTCCGGGGCCTTTGTGTCCGGCGCCACAGGCGCATATAAATATTCCGGGGGCAGTGGTGACGCGATACAAACGAAAACCGAAACCATTCAGCAACAGGGGTATGTGATCTCGACTATGCAAATTGATGAGAAGAAGGACAAGCTGGTTTGGGAAAGTATCTCCTGCCCCGAAGAGGTCCAAAACGACCCGTGGGCCTGCCTGTCTGTCGTGGCGCTCGCCCTGGAGGCCGCGACAACGCCCGCCCCCAAACCCTGAAGTGATTTCCCGTCGGGGACTCACTGTGCCCCCCTGTACGCCGGCGACGACTGAATACTCGGAGCGGCGCTATTGCCTACGGAATTGATGAACTGAGAAACGAGCGGCGCGATTTCATTCAGATTCGCATTGAGACTCGCCTCCCATTCGCTCAAGTCCATGATGCTGAAATTGAGTGCCTGGAATTCCTCCGGGGTGAACCCACGGCAGATGGGATTTTGCGCGGTGCCCCACCCGCTGCTGAACGACTGGAGCTGCGGCCGGCCCTGCTCGTGCATGATCCTGGCGAGTTGGGACTGAAAACAGCAACTGGTCTGTTTTTCGGCCATGCAGACAAACAGGAATTTTTTTGAGCAGTAGGAGCCGATAACATGGCACATCCCGTTCGCCTGCTCGTTCGCCTCCTGAATCTCGCTGGATTCGCAGGCGCCGAGTTTGTCCGGGTAGCAGCATTTGAGCGGCGTGTATTGGGAAAGCATGGACTGGGACGCGATCTGCGCCACCTGGTTGCCGTATTTCCCGGCAATATCCTGCAACTGGTTTAATAAGAGCGCACTGGCCGAGGTTTCCCGCACGGTCTTGTATGCGTTCCATGTCACCAATCCTGTTTTACCGTCTACAGCCAGCATCGCGGAGGCGCCGGTAGTCTTGCCATCAATCTCAACCCCTTTTGTTGTATAATCTGTATAAGTAGAACCATCCGGCGTGGTAAAAGTCTTCCCAGCGGTAAATTCACTCAACGGTGTTCCACTTTGTGCCAGATTGCTCTCCAATTGCGAGACGCTGCTGGCCCCATCCGCCGCGGTTTGGGTAAACGTGGTGACTCCCGTGGCATCCGATATGGTGGTTGTCTGCCCGATCAGGTTTTGCCCGCCGCCATTCGATAGCCCCATATAGTCCTTAATACCCGACAGCGCGCCACTCGCCATGCCGGACAGCAGGGACCCGGCCACGCTCATGCCGAAGCTCATCGCTCCCTGTGAGAGCCCGGCTCCAACGCCGTTCAGGTTGCCGTTTATGGTTGCGCTGATTGCCGTGTTCGCCGCCGTGGTCAGGGTGGTGCTGATTGCGGCCTCCATTACGCCCTGGGCCACTGTTGTCGCCATTTCGGCGCTCATCCCAATCGTCTCCAGAGTTCCCTCCATAGCAACTGTCGCATCAAAGGCGAATTCTGTGGCGAACATCGCCTCACCGACCCCTGTTGCCATTAATGCGATTTCCGCAACCAGTTCCGCGATCGACGTGGTCATGCCCGTGTCATCAAAGAGCCGACACCGCATGTCCTCGCCGTTGAACAGGTAAATCTGCCCCAGACAGTTGCCGGCGGCGTCATGCTGGCCGTCATTAGTTTTATCGTTCTGGCCGGTGGGCGTGTCGTTGATCGTGTCCATGCCGCTGGTGTCGGATTGGCAGTTGTTGGGTGAGCTGTATTCCGCCGGAATGCCGGGTGCTATTTCCGTTGTATCACCGGCTATCTGGTGGCAGGTTCCCGACCCGGCCGGAGGTGTATACTGTCCGACGCACGTATCCGTCTGCGGGTTGTATCTCGCATTGACGCCGCATACCGGCACCGCCTCGCACATCTCAATCGGCAGGCCGTTATAGGACATGGCGGCGGGGCAGTTGTGCTGGGTGTCGCTAACGCACAGGCTCAAGGTAGGGTCGAAGTGTATGGTGCTATTGAGCGAAAATGAGTTGTCTGTCGGGCAGGAGACAGCCTGGACGCATTTGCCGGTGCTGGACTCGTAGGAGTAGGAGCCACAGTTGTGCACCACGGTGGCGTTGCATCGCTTCTGTGTGGCGGAATACGCGCCGTTGGCGCAGACCGGCGGGGTATGGCAGGTGCTGGTGGACGAGTCGTAGACATAGCCGGGCAGGGCCGAACAGTCGGGACTTGCAGTGGCGGCGCAGACGCCCGTGCTGGTGTCGAGGGCCAAGCCAGAGGGACAGGTCGGCGACGTGGTACACTGCCCGAGGCCAGCGTTGTAGGTACTGCCTGTGGGACAGGATGGGTTAAAATCGGCGTAACACTTGTCGCCGTTGCTGTAGTTCCATTCCCAGTCGAAGTCCCCTCCACTTGGACACGACGGGTCTGAGTAGTAGCTGGTCCCGCCGGAATTGGTATGTGTGCAGGTGTGATCCCCGTTGTCACGATCACCGCTGTTGCAAAGGCTCCACGATAGCGAGCTCCCGGCGCTGGTGGATGATGGCGACAAACATGCTGATATGCAGATGCTGCCGACGCAGGTTGTATCGAAAGATATAGTGTATGGACCACCGCAGATGGCACTGGCGATCCAGCCAGCCCCACACCCTCCGGGTCCATCAACCGATCCATCGGGGCAAACGCCTTCATAGCTGCTACTGTATGCAGGCAGGTAACCGAGCAAAGTCTGCCCAGTGTAATTATAGCTCGAACTCCCACCAGAACCTGTAGGTTTTGAAGGACAACTGCCGCTCCAGATTGGTTGTATAACGCTGTCAGGAAAGGTTTCCCCGGTGTAAGAGTTTGTGTAGGAGTAATGGCATTGGTACACAGCCCTGTTTGTCGCGGTCCAAGTTATGGTCGTCGAAGTTTGGTTATAGGTGTAGCTGCTCGGATCCGTCTAGGTGACGCAGGCTTGCCAATCTGCATAGAAGAAACTGGGGTTTGGACAAATAGGGTCTGCCAAACAGACGCCAACATCGGAGAGAGTGTACCCACTCGGGCACCCTTGAATGAACGGTACCATACAGAGGCCGTAGGTCGAGTTGTAGGAGGTGCCC
>JAATGX010000271.1 GCA_015688915.1 Desulfuromonadales bacterium | reverse complement strand
TCGGACGGGCCATACCGTGCCTGGAGATGCTTCTGGAAGGTTTCGCGGAGTTGCTGGAGGGAGATTCCTGCCAGGAACCGGGCGAGATCATCAGGGTGGATGCCCTCGACTACCAGGGGGAATGCCGGACCCTGGGAAGCGGTGCCCGTGTGACCCGGCCGGAAAACCTGGCGGTGCTGTCCGCAGCCGGGATGGTGGAGAGCCGTCCCTGGGATTGCTCCCGTTTGACCATCAGTCTGCGAACGCCGCTCAAGCTGGTGGCGGATGGCCGCCAATGCACCCGTTTCGATTTCAGCATGTTTGCCCTTTCCATTATGCGGCGCATATCGTCCCTGGCCTATTACTATGGCGATTGCGAGCTGGATTGCGATTTCAGCGACCTGTCGCGCCGAGCAGAGGCCATTGTTTGTGTGGATGATCACTTTTACTACGGAGCACCCAAAGGGATGAACAAAAAGATGGCGGGCATCATCGGCAGTGGCCGTTTCAGCGGCGACTTCAGCGGCTTGATGCCGTTCCTGGTGTTGGGGACCTTTGTGCATGTGGGGAAGGGGGCATCCTACGGCATGGGGCGGTATGAGGTGATCGATGATGGATTGACCTTTGCCCTTGGGCCGACACCTTGAAACGGCCCGTCATATATAACAGTTATGTAAATAATGACGGATTCTGCTGTCAGTCTGTTCTTCACACCAGATGTTCTATCCATCATTTACCTATACAATCAGACCGTTACTCTCTCGGCATTCGTGAGCCTTCTTTGGCACAATAGTTGATAAGTATTTCCAACCACACGGTCGCGGAACAATCTCCGGAGCGCTGTTGGAGACTTCGCTCCAGAGACAAAGGTACCAGGAATGTCTGATACATCGTCGTTACATCGGGTCAACCCCGTGCAATCATACCTCGGCCTCAGGCATTCTCCTCCCCGTCTTCTTCTCATTTACCCGGCGACGCACAGGCTCGGCTGGGCCAGATATTTCCAGCTCCCCTCCCTGTCTCTGCAGCAGGTCGCCGCCGTGACACCACTCCACTGGGATGTGACCCTTGTGGATGAAAGCCAGGATACTATCCCCGACGGCATAGGTTTTGACCTCGTCGGAATCACCGCCATGACCCACCAGGCGCCACGAGCATACGAAATTGCCGATCAATTCAGAAGGGAAGGGGTTCCGGTCATCATGGGAGGGATGCATCCGACGGTCGCTCCCGAAGAGGCCCTGGCCCATGCGGATGCCGTGGTCATAGGCGAGGCGGAACCGGTCATGGCCAGACTCCTCGACGATGTTCTCGCCGGCAGGCTGGACAAGGTGTATCGCGCTCCGATTCCGCAGGACGACAGGCTCGTTGTCCCCTGGTCACGGCGCGAGATCCTGGCCGGCAAGCGGTACCTCACCACCCAGACCGTCCAGGCCAGCCGGGGTTGTCCCTACGATTGCGCTTTTTGCACCGTTACCCACTATTTCGGAAATCGCTTCCGCTACCGGGACACCGCCGACATCCTCGCCGAACTCCGTTCTTTCCCGCGAAAACTCGTGATCTTCCTGGATGACAATCTTCTGGGAGATCCGGTGAAGGCACGGCCGATCCTTGAAGGGATGGCGGAGCTGGGCATACGCTGGGGCTCTCAAACAAGCCTGCGTTTCGCCGAAGACACGGATCTGCTCAACCTTGTCGCCCGTTCCGGCTGCATCGGTCTCTTCGTCGGGATCGAGTCGGTAACCGGATCATATTCCCTGCTCTCCAAATCGGCAGGCCAGTCGCTTCAGTCAGACCTTATGAAGCGGGTCAGGGATGCGGGCATTATCCTCGAAACGTCCTTCATTTTCGGCTTTGACGATCATGACCAGAGCATCTTCGACAAGACCCTCCGCTTCGTTGAGGAGTGCTCTCCCAGTGTCCCCACCTTCAACCTTCTGACCCCGTATCCGGGGACAAAACTCTTTCTGCAATACGAACAGGAGGGGCGCCTGCTGCACAGGGACTGGAACCGTTACAACCATTCGGAGGTCGTTTTCCGTCCGAAGCTGATGTCTCCTGAACAACTCTACCGGGGCTGGCTGGAGGCGCGCAAGGAGGCCTATACCTGGCCTTCGATCCTTTACCGTGTCCGGAAAAATCCCGGACGCCGCGTCACAAACCTGGCATACAACATTCTCCGCAAGGGCCCCAACGACAGCCTTCGGATCCCTGCTACGGATGAACCCCTTTTTGGCCGGCAATCGGGGGAGATCGCCCGGAATGCCGATGCAGCGAAACATCGCCGGGAACCTGAACATGCCGACAGCACGGCCGCAAACCGCGACTTCTACGATGCGCTCTGGTCGGAATCCCGCCTTGAACGGCCGGAACGTTTCAATACGTGGCCGCTGATTTCCGGGTTGCTGCCGCTTGCTCCGACGCGCCTGGAAATCGGCCCCGGCCTGCGACCGCGCTTGCCGATCGCCGGCACCTGGTTCGCGGACATCAGTCCCCCGGTGATCCGACGGTTGACGACACAGGGCGGCATCGCCGTGTCCGGTGAAACTTCCGCTCTCCCGTTCTGTGATGGCACATTCGAACTCGTCTGTGCTTTTGATGTCATGGAGCATACCGAGGATGACCGACCGGTCTTCGGCGAAGTGAGTCGCGTGCTCAAGGAGGGAGGTTTCTTTATCTTCTCCATTCCCCTGCATGCGGGGCTCTGGACGAAATTCGACGAGGCCGTGGGCCACGTGCGAAGGTATGAGCCTGCCGGTTTGCCGGAGTTGTTTGATGCCCATGACCTGGTACTTGAAAGAAGCGCCGCATACGGCATGCAACCGGCAAACTGCCGGCTGTTGAATTTCAGCTTGTGGTGGCTCAAACACCGTCGGCGCGAGGCGATGTGGTGGTACAACAAGGTCCTGATGCCGCTGGGCATGTTTTTTCAAAAGCGGTTGAAATTCGTCGATGGGCTGATAGACGCGGCCGGTGTCGATGAGGTCGTACTGGTTTGCAGGAAGCGGAAAGGGGCTTCGCCCGGACACCACGCCATCGAGGACGCATAAACTCAGGAACGCCCGGCCGGAGACAAAGGCTGTCCACTTCCCTTCAAGGCAACCTCACCATATGGCGGTTTCCGTCACATAGTGAGGCGACATGGTGTTGTTCATGCCTTTCCGCGGTATTCTCCCGTTTTTTAACGCACCGTATTTGCGGGGACGAATATAACGATTTGATTTTGTTATAATATTGGTAGGCCATTTGCAAAATATGAAAATCATTGTTACGATGCGCCCATTATTTTATCTACAAGTAGCGGAGTGTTTTGACTGACGCACAATGTTTTAACAATCGACGTGGAGGACTGGTACCATGTTTGCGGCCCGGGCGGAACCATGCCTGCCCCTCCTCGCGGGTCATGGCGGGTACGGCGTAACGTGGAGAAAATTCTGGCATTGCTGGATGAGTACTGCCAGAAGGCCACGTTTTTCATGCTTGGTTCCGTGGCCGAAAACGATCCGGCCCTGGCTCCCCTGATCTGTTCGGCGGGGCATGAAATCGCCTCCCACGGCTATTCACACCGTCTGGTGACCGATTTGACGCCGCAACAGTTTCGGGATGAACTGCTTCTCACGGAGCGGATACTCATGGAACAGACCGGGCAGCGGCCGTTTGGATACCGGGCGCCGCAATGGTCGTTGTCGGAACGGACCGGCTGGGCCTTTGCCATCCTGCGGGAACAGGGGTATCTCTATGATTCGAGTCTCAATCCGCTTCCGTTTGTGGGTAATCCCCGCAACAGCCGCACTGCCCGCCGTCTTGAGGGTGAAGGAGCGGGGTTGTGGGAAATTCCGCCCATGGTGACCCGATCCTGGATGGGCAACCTGCCGACCGGTGGTGGATGGGGGTTCAGGTTTTTTCCGTTCGGGATGATATGTACGACAATTGAGGCGCTTAACCGCAGTCATCATCCCGCTGTTCTGTATCTTCATCCCCGTGAGTTGGACCCTGCTGGTCCCCGGCTCGACGTGCACCCTTTGAAACGATTTGTGACGTATGGGAGAAGAACGGATGCGGCTCCCCGACTGGGTAACCTGTTACGGCACTATAGATTCAACACCCTCAAGGAGTTGGTGGACGAGTGGCGGCATGCATCCTGATTCCGGCGTATAACGCTGAAAAAACCGTCTCGGCGGTGGCGCGGGAGTGCCTGGAACATGGCTTGCCCGTGGTACTGGTGGATGACGGATCAACCGATGATACGTCAGGTCTGTTGTCAGGATTGCCGGTGACGCTGCTTCGGCATACGCGAAACCGTGGCAAGGGGGGGGCGCTGAAAACCGGTTTTGCCTGGGCGGTCGAGTCCGGTTTCGACGGTGTGGTGACCATCGATGCCGACGGCCAGCACGACGTGTCCGCAATCCCGCGCTTGGTCGATGCCGCCCGGAGTGGGAACTTCGGTATCCTGATCGCATCACGGCATTCCCAGTTCGAGGAGATGGCCGGGCTGCGCAAGCTCTGGAACCGCATCGGCGTCTGGTGCATGCGGAAACGCACCGGGTTTGAGATCACCGATAGTCAGTCCGGTTTCAGGTACTATTCCCGCGAGCTGCTTGAAAGCGCGCAATTGGAGTCCGACCGGTATGCCCTGGAGATGGAGATACTGATGAAGGCATGGAAGGGCGGCTTTTCCGTCGGTTCTTTTCCTGTTGCCGCCCGGGTCGCCGATGGCCGCTCCACGAGCCATTTCCGGTCGGTTCGCGACACCTGGGATATCTGTATGACATTTTTACGCTACCTGTAAGGGAGAATGACGGCAATGATCCAGTCCCTGAAAAACTATACCAAGGAAAAGGTGCTCTCGTACCTGCTGTCCATGGCGACCAGTTCGTCGGACGAGACCTTGATCAAGATGACGCACCTGATGGAACTGATCCCCAAGAAGGATTATTACAAGGAGCGCATCCGCTGGGTCAGGGGGCTGATCCGGGACAAGCACCCGGCTATCGCGTTTCCGCGCCGCATCCTGGCCGAACTACACCCCAACCAGCGGGACAAGTGGATCAGCAACCTGGCCGTCAACCACCTCTTGAACGGCACCAACAAGCGGAAGGAATGGGCCGACAGGAACGGTTTCTATCCCCCCTCCACGGTGGTGATCAGCCCCACCATGCGCTGCAACCTCTCCTGTTACGGCTGTTATGCCGGGGACTACCAGAAGTCCCTGGAACTCTCCCTGGACGAGATCGACTCGGTGCTGACCCAGATGAAGGAGATGGGGGTCTATTTCGCCGTCATCTCCGGGGGCGAGCCGTTCTACATGGACGGCATCTTCGAGATCTTCCGGAAACACAGCGACATGGCCTTCCTGGTCTTCACCCACGGCGGCCTGATCGACGAGCGGATGGTGGAACACCTGATCGAGGTGGGCAACGTCATGCCGGCCTTCTCCCTGGAAGGATACGAAAAGGAAACCGACGAACGGCGCGGTGCAGGGCATTTCAAAAAGGTCATGCACGCCATGGACCTGCTCAAAGGGGCGGGCCTCTCCTTCTGCGGTTCCTTCACCCATTCGCGCCGGAACACGGACATCATCACCGACCCCGGCTACATCGACATGCTGCTGGCCAAAGGGGTCTTTGCCCTGTGGCTCTTCTCCTATGTCCCGGTGGGGCGGAAACCGGATACGGAGTTGATGCCGCTGCCGGAACAGCGCGACCTGCTGCGCCGCACGGTGGTTGACTACCGGGCCACCAAGCCGATGCTGTTCGTGGATTTCTGGAACGACGGCCCCATGATCTCCGGCTGCCTGGCAGGCGGCAGGAAATACTTCCATATCAACGCCAACGGCGACATCGAACCGTGCGTCTTCTGCCACTTTGCCGTGGACAACATCCGCACCACATCCATCCGCGATGCCCTGGCCTCGCCGCTGTTCCGGAAGATCCGCGCCAGGCAGGGGGAGCATGACAACCTGCTCCGCCCCTGCATGCTCATCGACCACCCGGACGCCGGCCGGGAACTGTTCGCCTCGGAAGGCGCCTATCCGACCCACGAGGGGGCCGAGGAGATCTTCACCGGCCTGGCGGACAGGATGGACGACTACTCCGGTGCCTATGCCGAACTGGCCGATCCGGCCTGGGACGTGGAGTTCAAGGATCATCCGGTCAAGAGAAGGCGTTCCGGTTCGCGCCGATGAACGTGCTCCTGATCAATCCCCCCTCCCTCAGCGTCTACAACACATTCGGTCTGAGCCTGCCGCCCATGGGGCTTCTGTACGTGGCCGCGAGCCTGGAGCAGGCCGGGCACCGGGTGATTGTGCGGGATCTGGCCGCCGACGGGGTGGAGGTGGCGGACGCGGACTTCCGGGGAGCGGATGCGGTCGGGATCTCCAGCGACACCACCCGCATCGGGCGGGCCCTGCACCTGGCGCGCCGGGCCGCGGGTTTCAATCGTCCCGTGATCCTGGGCGGCCCCCACCCCCAGTTCATGCCGGAGGAGATCCTGGCTGGCGGCCGGGTGGATGCGATCGTCAGGGGGGAAGGGGAGGCGGTCTTTCCAAACCTGCTCGCCGCACTGGAAGCCAGGGGTGACAAGTCCCAGGTAAGGGGAATCATCTTCAGGGAGGGCAAACAGATCGTCCGCACCCCGGATGCGGACCCCGTGGATGTGGAGGCGCTCCCCCTGCCTGCCCGGCACCTGGTGGACCTGCATCGGTATCGCGCCAGCATGGCGGCCCGGCCCATCACCCCCATGGTCACCAGCCGCGGCTGTCCCAGCGCCTGCCATTTCTGTTCGTCGTCCAGCTTTTTCGGCCGGGGATGGCGTTATCGCAGCGCCGAGGCGGTGCTGGCCGAATTGGACGAGGTGTATAACCGCTACGGCTTCCGTGCCGTGGCCTTCATGGACGACAATTTTACCCTGGCGCCGGCCAGGGTGGAGCAGATCGCCGACGGTATCATGGGGCGCGGCTATGACCTGAAGTGGTGGAACCTTTCACGGGTCGATACCATCGTGCGCAACCCGGGCATGGTGGCCAAAATGGCCGCAGCCGGCTCCACCACGGTCTACCTGGGGATCGAGAGCGGCAGCGACGACACCCTGAACTCCCTCGGCAAGAACACCAAGGCGTCTGACGTGACCCTGGCCGTGGAGATCCTGGGACAGAACAACATCGAATCCTACGGCAGCTACATCATCGGCAACCTGAACGAGAGCGCCGCGGATGTGGAGAAGACCATTGATCTGGCCATCCGGCTGAACACGAACATCGCCCAGTTCTCCATCCTGACCCCCTATCCCGGCACCAGGCTGTACGAGGAGATCAAGGGGCGCATCTTCTGCCGACGCTGGAAGTTCTACGACGGTCTGCACCTGGTGTTCCGCCACCCCCGCATCAACCGGCATTACCTGCAACTCCTGCTCATCAAGGCATTTGTCAGGTTTTACCGCAGATCCGGGGAGGCAAGCGCGGGGTTCAGCCAAGCGGCCAGCAGGGGTAAGCTTACCTTCAGGAATCTGGCGGCATGTGTCTGGGAGCTCGTCATTGACTTCCATCTCGGGGTATCCCGTTGACACTGTACAACAGCCTCAACCTGTTCTTTATCAAACTGTTCACCATGCTGGTGCCCCGTTGGCTGTTTCCGCCGTTCACGTTCTTCTGGGGCGGCCTGTTCTACCTGCTCATGGGGGAAGGGCGGCGCGCCGTGCGCGCCAACCTGCGGGTCGTCACCGGCCGGCGGGATGTGGAAGGGCTGGTGTTCTCGACCTTCCGGATGTTTGCCCACAACTGGTGCGACGTCATGCTGATGATGCGCCTGCGGGGCAAGCGCCTGCAAGGGCTGATAGGCCGCCGGGGCAACCCCGCGCCCATGGACGAGGCGTTGGCCCGGGGCAACGGCGCCATCCTGGTCTCGCCACATCTGGGGAACTGGGAGCTTGGTGGGCTGGGACTGGCCGACCAGGGATACAAGATCAACGTGCTGACCTTCCGGGAGCCGGACGAAAAGGTCAACGAACTGCGGGAGGCGGTGCGCCGGGAACGGGGTATCGGCTTTATCTACGTGGACCGCCATGATACCTCGCCCCTGGCGATCATCGAGGCGGTCAACGCCCTGCGCCGCAATGAGGTGCTGGCCCTGCTGGGCGAGCGGGACGGCTCGTCCAACTGTATCAGGATGGCGTTTTTCGGCCGTCCCATCGATGTTCCGGTTGGCGCCGCCTACCTCTCCCTGGCCAGTGGGGCGCCGGTTATCCCGGTGTTCGTCCCGTTCGAGAACGGAAAATACGCCACGCTCATGGACGAGGCGATCTACTTTCACGGCGGCCACGGCCGGCACGCCGAGGCCATCCGCGAGGGAATGGAGCGGCTGGTGGCGGTGTTCGAGCGTTACATCAGGCGTTACCCGGACCAGTGGTACAATTTTTTTGATTTCTGGGATGAAAAGTAGATATCTGCCACAGAGACACGGAGACACAGAGGTTCACAGAGAAACATGGAAGAGAAAAAATGTAGTTTTCGTTCTTCTGCCTTTCTCCGTGTCTCTGTGCCTCTGTGGCAAAACGTTTGTTTCTGCATTACAACAACGAGAGGATGGATGAATGAGTGACGAGTTGATTCCAAAGGTGAAACAGATGATCATCGACAGCCTGCGCATCGAGGGGATGTCGCCTGACGAGATCGAGACCGATGCGCCGCTGTTCGGCGAGGGGTTGGGGCTGGACTCCATCGATGCCCTGCAACTGGTGGTGGCCATGGAAAAGGATTTCGGCGTGGTGGTGCCCGACGCGGCCACCGGCACCAAGGTCTTTGCCTCGGTGCGCAGCATGGCCGCCTATATCGCGGAAAACCGGAAGTAACCCCCTCGACCCCGATGAAGATCCTCTTCCTCTCCCCTGGCTGGCCCAAAGGCAGATTGTGGGGAGAACTCGGCTTCAAGTTCCCCACCCTGTCCCTGGCGGCCCTGGCGGCGGTCACGCCGCCGGAATGGGCAGTGGCGTTCCATGACGACGCCATCCGCCCGACCCGGTTTGACACCGATGCCGACGTGATCGCCCTGACCGCCATGACGGCCCAGGCCAACCGCGCCTATGAACTGGCCGATGCCTTTCGTCAGGCCGGCAAGACCGTGGTGATGGGGGGATTCCATGCCAGCAACCTGCCGGATGAAGCGCTGGGGCACGTGGACAGCGTGGTGGTGGGGGAGGGGGAGCTGGTCTGGCCCCGCCTGCTGGCCGACCTCCGGGCCGGCAGGTTGCAGCGGACCTACCGGGCCGACGGCCTGATCGACACCACCCTGATCCCCCCGGCCCGCCGGGAGATCTTCAAAGGCTCGGGCCACCTCTTCACCAACACCATCCAGACCACCCGCGGCTGCCCCTTTGATTGCGAGTTCTGCTCGGTCACCGCCTTTTACGGCCGCAAATACCGCAAGAGGCCGGTGGAGCAGGTACTGGCCGAGTTACAACAACTACGCAGGGTCAATTCATTCGTCTTTTTCGTGGACGACAATATCGTGGCTGACCGGCGCTACTCCCTGGAATTGTTCGAAGGGATGAAAGGGATGGGGGTGAAATGGCTCTCCCACGCCCCCATCGACTTCGCGGAAGACCGGGAACTGCTTGCCCTGGCAGGGGCTTCCGGCTGTATCGGCATGTTCGTGGGGTTCGAATCCCTGAACCAGGATTCCCTTGCCGCCATGGGCAAGGTGACGAACAGGGCCGCCTCGTACCGGGAATATGCCCAACTGTTCCGCGATCACGGCATCGGTATCCTGGGCTCCTTTGTCATGGGGTGTGACAACGACACCCCGGCGGTGTTCGAGCAGACCCTGCGCTTTTGCGAGGATGCCCGGCTGGAGGCGGCCATCTTCCCGATCCTGACCCCCTATCCCGGCACCGCGGTGCGCCGCCGCCTGGAGGCGGAGGGGCGGATCCTCAACAACAACTGGCAGGATTACGACATGGAGCACGTCACCTTCCAGCCCAAGGGGATGACCGTCCGGGAGTTGCAGGAGGGGTACGACCGGATCTGTGCATCATTCTACTCACTTGGCTCCATGTATCGCCGTATCGTCAAGCTGCACCGCTCGGTGCAGGTCTTCGGACCCATGAACCTGGGGTTCCGAAGCGCCATCCGGCGCACAAGGAGGGAGGCGTGATATGCTTCATGTTCCCCGGACAACCGCTTACCCATGATGCATCGCTTCCCGCGGACGCCGATTTCATGGAGATCGCCGCGCTTGCCAAAGACCGCACCGGCCTGGACCTGGCCTCCTTCACTTGGAGCAGCGGGGCGCACACGGAGCAGGTAAGGTTGCAGGTGTACGGGGTGGCCATGAGCCTCCACCGCCTACGCCTCCTCCTGGCCGAGGGAATCAGGCCAGCGGTTGTGGCGGAGCACAGCATGGGTATCTACCCGGCCCTGGTGGCCTGCGGCTCGGTCGGCGAAGGGGATGCCTTGGAGATGGCCTTCCGGGCCGGGGAGTGCATGGAGCGCCGCTTCCGGGGCAGGGAATACGCCCTGGGGTGCGTGATCGGCCTGACGGAACAGCCGCTTGCCGCCATCAGCGCCACTAACGGCGTGTATCCGGCCAACGTCAATACCTCGCGCCATTTCCTCCTGGCCGGACCCCGTGCGGGGATCGAGGCGGCTTGCGGAGAGGCCGCGGCAGCCGGGGCGTTCTCGGCCAGCGTCTTTCCGTGCGATGCGCCGCTGCACACGCCGCTGATGGCGGAGATCGGCCCTGACCTTGAGGCGATTTTCAGCGATTACGGCTATCGCGAACCGTGCATCCCCCTGATGGAGCACATCGGCCAGACAACCCTGTCGGCCGCGCGGATTCCCGCATTCCTGGTGGAAGAACTGTGCCGCCCCGTATACTGGGAAAGGACGTATCGAGCCCTGCGCACCCTGGGGGCAACGACGTTTCGCGAGGTGGGCGTCGCCGCGGCCCTGACCAAATTCAACCGCTGGATCGACAGTGAGACATGAGATACCACGAAACCGCCATAACTGTCCGTTTCAACGAGATCGACGCCTACCGGGTCGCCTGGCACGGCCATTACGTGGCCTGGATGGAGATCGGCCGCACCGCCCTGGCCGGCCTGTTCGGCCTGGACCCGGATCAGTTGGCCTCCGCCGGTTTCCTGGGGCCGGTGGTGGAGTTGCAGGTCAAGTACCTGCGCCCGGCCCGTTTCAACGACCAGGTCACCGTCCGCACCCGCCTGCGGCCCGGAGACACCGCCACTCTGATGTTTGAAAGCACGATCATCGGCCCTGACGACACGAAACTGGCCACCGGCCTGACCACCCACGCCCTGACCGACCTGAACGCTGTGCTCCAGTTCCGGATGCCCCCTGTGGTGGCCGAGCGGGTGGCGCGGATGCGGGCCTGGCTGGAGGAACCATGAAGATCCTGCTGGTTTCGGCCAATCGCGAGCGTTCCCCTTATCCGGTCTTCCCCATCGGCCTGGCGTATCTGGCCGCGCCTCTGGAGGCGGTTGGTCATGAGTTGCAGGCGCTTGACCTCTGCTTCGAGGCGGAACCGGAGACGGCCGTCACCGCGGCCCTGGCACGCTTTGCCCCCGGTCTGGTGGTGATCTCCCTGCGTAATATCGATAATGTCACCTGGCCGGTGTGCCGCTCCTACCTGGACGGCGTCAAAGGGATTGTGGCGTTGTGTCGCGGACGCGCCCCGGTGGTGGTGGGGGGCTCGGGGTTTTCCCTCGTGCCGCGGGAAATTCTCGCGGCCTTGGGCGCCGATTTCGGCGTGGTGGGGGAGGGGGAGGAGCTGCTGCCGCTCCTGGTGGGGCGGATCGAACGGGGCGAGAGCCCGGCTGGCCTGCCCGGCGTGGTCATCAGGGGGTGTGACGATTTTCTGCCCCCTGTGCCCGTGGAACGGATAGCCACGCCGGCGCGGAATCTCTTCGACGTGGCCCGCTACCAGCGCGAGGGGGGCATGGCCAATGTGCAGACCAAACGCGGCTGCCCCTTTGCCTGCGTCTACTGCACCTACCCCCTGCTGGAGGGGCGCACCATGCGGCTGCGGCCCATCCGGGACATCATCGCCGAACTCCGCTCTTTGCGGGCGGATTACGGCGTCAGCTACGTCTACTTCGTGGACGACATCTTCAACTATCCGACCGACTTTGCCGCAGAACTGTGCCGCGCCATGACCAGCGAGCGGCTGGACATCGCCTGGTCGGCCTTCATCAACCCGGCCTTCATGTCTCCGGCCCTGCTGGATGCCATGCTGGCGGCCGGCTGTGATGCCGTGGAATACGGCACCGAATCCGGCTCGCCGCTCATGCTGCGGAACCTGGGCAAGGCCTTCACGGTCGGGGACGTGCGTACAGCCTCCCTGCTCTGCCGCGAGCGGGAGGTGGATTTCGCCCACTATATCCTGTTCGGCGGGCCGGGGGAGACGGCCGGAACCGTGCTGGAGAGCTTCGGCCTCATGGACGAGTTGGAGCCGACGGCGGTCATCGCCATGACCGGCATCCGCATCTATCCCGGCACGCCGCTCCACCGCACCGCCCTGGACGAAGGGTTCATCCGGCCGGACACCGACCTGCTGGAGCCGGTGTTTTACATTTCGCCCCACGTGCGGGAACAGTTGACCGGCCTGGTCACGGCCGAGGCGATCAAGCGCAGGAACTGGGTCGTGCCGGGACTGGAGGTGAACATCAGCGACGCCATGCTGGATGCCCTGCGCATGTTCGCCGTCAAGGGACCGCTCTGGAAGCTGATGAAGCGGCTGAGCAAGAGCCGCATCAAGCCGCTGTGATACCCTTCATGCTGGACATTTTCCGTCGCAGTCAGTAAAATAGCCCTTTCTAACGATACTCACCTTTCTGGAACAGTCATGGAATTCAAGGATCAAATAGTGGTGGTGACCGGCGGTACGCGCGGCATCGGCCGGGCCGTATCGCTCAGGTTCGCCCATGAAGGCGCCCGCGTCTTTGCCGCCTACCTGAGCAATGACCAGGCCGCGACAACCTTGGTGGAGGAGGCAACGGAACTGTCCGGCTCCATCACCGTGCTCAAGGCCGACGTGGCCACGTCAGAAGGCGCCCAGGCCCTGATCAACGCAGCCTCCCACGAGGCCGGCCACATCGACGTGCTGGTGAACAACGCCGGGATCATCCGTGACTGCTACCTGGCCATGATGTCTGACGACGACTGGGATGCGGTCATCCACACCAACCTCTCTCCCCTGTTCCACTGCTGCAAGTGGGGGGTGCGCCGGATGATGGGGCGCCGCAGCGGCTGCATCGTGAACATCTCCTCCATCTCCGCCCTGACCGGCGCCGGCGGACAGACCAATTACGCAGCCTCCAAGGGGGCGGCCATCAGTTTCACCAAGTCCCTGGCCCGGGAGGTCGGTCCCCTGGGCATCCGCGTCAATGCCGTGGTAGCCGGCCTGATCGCCACCGACATGACCGCGGACCTGAAGCGGGAGGTCGTGGAGCGGATCGTGAAGGGCGCGGCCCTTGGCCGGATCGGCACCCCCGGGGAGGTGGCCGAGGCGGTCGCCTTCCTGGCCTCGGCGCGGGCCTCCTACATCACCGGCCAATCGCTGGTGGTGGATGGCGGTATCGTGTGACGAGTCGCCGGCGTGTGGTCATAACCGGCCTGGGGGTCTTCTGCGGGGCCGGACAGAACGTGTCCCGATTCAGCGACGCGCTCCTGAACGGCACCAGCGGCATCGGGCCCCTGGACCTGTTCGATGTTTCGGCCTTTCCCTCCCGCATTGGCTGCCAGGTAAAGGGGTACGACCCCTTGGACCACTTCGACCGCCGGACAGCGGCCAAGCTGTCCCGGGCCGACCAGTTCGGCCTCATCGCCGCACGGGAGGCACTGGCGGACAGCGCGGTGCTGGGACAGTATTCGCCCTATGACCTGGGGATCGCCATGGGCGCGGGCGCGGCCGGCATGTTCCAGGCCGAGCAGTGGCTCAAGTCCCACCTGGCCGGGGAGCCGGCCTCGCCGCTCCTGTTGCGCGGGGTGCTGCCGGACAAGACCGCCACTGAGATCGCCCGGGCCTTCCATCTGGCCGGGTACCAGGGGAGCGTCACCACGGCCTGCTCATCATCGGCCACAGCCATCGGCTGGGGCGCGGAACTGGTGGCCGCCGGCCTTCAGAAGGCGGTGCTGGCCGGCGGCAGCGATACCCTGTCGCTCCTCACCTTTGCCGGTTTCAACTCCCTCAAGGTGGTTGATCCGGAGCCCTGCTCTCCCTTCAGTCTCGGTCGCCAGGGCATCTCCCTGGGGGAGGGGGCGGCCTTCCTGGTGCTGGAAGACGAGGAGCATGCCCGCCGGCGAGGCGCCCGGATCCATGGGGCGGTGCTCGGCTATGCCCTGGCCGGCGAGGCCTTTCACATGACCGCCCCTGACCCGAACGGCGCCACCGCGACCCGGGTGATGAAGGAGGCCATCGCCACGAGCGGCCTGACACCGGATGCGGTCGGCTGGGTCAATGCCCACGGCACCGGCACACCGCTCAACGACGTGGTGGAGTCCGCGGCGGTCAGGCTGGTGTTCGGCGAACGCGCCCCCCAGGTGCCGCTGGTCTCCACCAAGGCCATGACCGGCCATTGTCTGGGCGCGGCCGGCGCCATCGAGGCCCTGGCCACGGTGATCGCCCTCCAGCACCGCATCGTCCCCCAGACCCTCAACTTCCGCGGGCGCGACCCGGAGTGCGGCCTGGAGTACTGCCACGAAGGCCCGCGCCCCTGCGAGGCCGACGTGGCCCTGTCCAACTCCTTTGCCTTTGGCGGCAACATCACCTCCCTGGTGCTCGCCCGATGATCTATCCCGTGACCGATATCGTCATCACCGGCTTTGGGGCCATCACCGCGGCCGGCAGCGGCGTGGCGCCGGTCCTGGAGTTGCTCCGTTCCGGCCGCGACGCCCTGACGCCCGTGCCCGCCGACCTGGCCGGCGCGGACGGGCATCGCTGGGGCAAGGCCCACGGCTTCAAGGCCACGGACTTCATACCGCCGCTCAAGGCCCGCAAGATGGACCGATGCAGCCAGTTCGGCGGGGCCGCCGCCGGCATGGCCCTGAAGGACGCCGGTATCGACCCGAAGGCCATGAACCCCGAGCGGATCGGCGTTGCCCTGGGGTGCGGCTTCGGCGGCATGGCCAATTCAGCCGAATTTCTGAGCGGTTATTTCCAGAACGGTATGGAGGGATTGGCGCCCATGCTGTTTCCCAACACCGTCTCCAACGCGCCCGCCAGCAACGCCTCCATCGAGCATGGCCTGAAGGGGCCCAATGTCACCCTGGTGCAACGCTTCTGCTCGGCCGAGTCGGCATTCCTCATGGCCTGCCGGTTCATCGCCGAGGGAAGGGCCGACGTCATGCTGACCGGTGGGGCCGATGACCTCATGCCCCTGATGATCGAGGGATTTGGCGCCACCGGGCAATTACGGCGCCATGCCTCCGGTTTCGGTGATGGGAGCGCCGTCCTGGTGCTGGAGAGCGCCACCCATGCCGCCCGGCGCGGAGCCGTGGCGCGGGGCGCCGCCCTGTCGATCGCCACCATCGGCATGTTCGCGCCCGGCCGGGAACAGGAGGGGGTGGAGCGCCTCATTCCGGTTGCGGAGGAGCCGTCACTGATCTCTCTGGGTGGTACGGTCCGGGAAACACCGCTGTTGTACGATTGCATCACCGGTCGCGAAACAATTGATACGGGCAGGTGCGTGGGCCGTTCTCTGGCCATGGGAGGCATAGCCATGGTCGCGCTCCTGGCCTCGCTGGATGCGGGCAGTATCGGCCTGCATCTGGCGGCCTCTCCCGAGGGGCCCTATTACGCCATCCGCTTCAGGGGAGGCCCGTCTGTTCACTCGTGATCCCGCCGCATACCTGCCCCACCGCTACCCCTTTCTGGCGCTTGACCGGGTCGTGGAACTGGAATCGGGCACCCGCGCAATGGCCCGCGCGAGCGTCTCGGCCGACAGCGCGTTTCCCCAGATCCTGCTGGTGGAGTGTGTCGCCCAACTGGCGGGTATCCTCACCATCCGGGAACAGGGGGAAGGGGGATTCCTGGCGGCCATCGACCGGGCCGAGTTCTCGGGAGCGCCCGGTCCCGGCGATCTGCTCACGATCTCAGCCCGGGTCGTCAAGGCCTTCGGCAGGCTGTTCATGGTGGAAGGGGAGGTGCTTCGGGAGGATGCCCGCCTCCTGCTGGTGCAACTTACGCTCGGGGTGGGCCAACTGTGAGGACATTTATGGGGATACAATGTATTGGTTCCGCAACTGCTCAATACAATTCCCTCCCCCTTGGCGGGGGAGGGCTAGGGTGGGGGGGGAGTTGCCACTATATAAGCACGATGCAGCTTCACCCACCCCCTGACCCCCTCCCGTCAAGGGAGGGGGAAAAGACTTTTGGTGCTGGCATCAACCTTATTATTTTTGCCTTGTTCGCCATGCTGCTCTCCGCAACGGTGTGCCACGCCCGTTCCGTGCCGCCGCTGGAGGGGCTGGAGGCCCTGCGCAAGGGGTTTGGCGGCATCAGCGACTTCACCGCCGAGATCTCCCAGGAAAAACGGCTTTCGTTGATGAAACGCACCATGGTCATGACCGGCACGGTCCGCTTCCGCAAGCCGGACCTGTTTTACATGGAGCTGAACCCTCCCTTCAGCAGCCGCATGCTGCTGCGGGACAGCGTTATAGAGCAGGCCGGCCCTGGAGGAGGGGAGCGCAACCGCATCATGCTGCCGCCGGAGCAGGGGTTGAAGCGCTGGATCGCCAAGCTGGCCGATCCCGTGACCTCGCTGCCGGAAGGGGTCGGGATGCACGCCGACCTGAGCGGCGGTCTCTATACCCTCACCATCACCCCCGCCGGCAAGGGGCAGGTCAAGGCGTTGACCATCTCCTTCCTGGAGGACGGCACCATCCGGCGACTGGTCATCAGCGAACAGAACGGCGACCGGTCCGTCATGACCTTCAAAAAGCTGCGGCGCAACGTGGGGCTGGTGGATAAGGATTTCCGGCTGGAATGAATTGCAAAAGTCCCCCTTTGAAAAAGGGGGATTTAGGGGGATTTGCCTCTGACGTTTAAGGGCAAATCCCCCCTGACCCCCCTTTTTCAAAGGGGGGAATCTATAAAAAATCGTCTCTAACAGGAACATACTCCATGACTTCTTTTTTTCGATCCCTGATACTCCTCGTCCCCTTCCTCCTGCTCACCGCCTGCGCCACCCTGCCGCGCCCCGGTATCGACTACCAGCCGGGTGCGGCCGTGGAGACGTTTTCGTCGGCCGTGTCGGTCTCGGTCCAGACATCCGACCGTGGCATGAGCGGAAGCGGATTCATGGTCTACCGGCGCCCGGACCGGCTGCACCTGGTGATACTCTCGCCGTTCGGCACGACCCTTATGGAGGCATTCGCCTTGGGGGATCGGATCACGCTGGTGTATCCCTCCCGCTCCACCGCCTATAGCGGACCGGTCTCGGAACTGCCCGTCAATGGGGGCTTGCAGGGGTGGAGCATGATGCGCTGGGTGATGGATGTGGACCTCCCGGGGAGCGGCATGCTGAACGGCACCGTGGAACGCAAGGACAGCCGGGGAAATCCGGAAAAGGTGACCTTTGAAAACGGCCTGGTGACCGCCAAGGTGTCGGCTGCCGGCGACCAGGTCTATTACTCGGGCTACACCGTGGTCAACGGTGTTCCGCTGGCCTCCGTCATCGACATGCGCACCGCCCGGAACGAGCAGATACGGCTCGTGTTGAGCGAACCCGAGGTCAACACGCCCCTTGACGATGCCGCACTGCTGCCGGGGCTGGCCGGCCTGACCGTGCTCCCCCTGTCCGCCATCCAGGGGATGTAGAACCATGCCGCCTCCCACGGCACCGCGTATCGTTTCCTGGGTTCATAACGCATCGTGCCGTCACCTGGAATGGATTTTCCGGGTGACCACAACACGCCCCCGCCTGGTCATGTGCGCCTTTCTGGTTGCCCTTGCGCTCTCGGGCATCTCCATTGCCACCATCCGTTTCGATACCGACATATTCCACCTCTTTCCCTCACAACAGCCGGCGTTGCGACTGCTGCTCGACTCCCTGGAATGGTCGGGCAGCGCCGGCGAGGCCTATTTTCTTCTGGAAGGCGATAACCGGGCGCTGCCCCGAGAGGCGGGCCGGTTCGCGGAGCGTCTGCGTCAGGCCCGCGTGGACGGGCAACCGGCCTTCCGACGCATTACCTGGCAGGTGTTCGACGAAAACCAGGCCGGGCCGTTCAATAACCTCATGGCCTATGCCGTTGCCCATCCGCAGATATTCATTGCGCCGGGCGACGTGCAGCGTTTCTCGCGACATTTTGAAACACTGGAGGTCGATGCCTCCCTGCACCGCCTCCAGTCCGGACTTGCCGGCCAGTTCGGCGGCGCCATGACCGGCCTGGCCGCCGCTGATCCGCTCTTTCTGCGCGACCTGATCCTGCCGCGCCTCAAGGCCGGCAGTCAGGCCCTTGACCTTGACCCGTCATCCCCTTATTTTCTCTCGCGCGACGGCAAGGTCCTGATCATGATTGCCGAACCGGCCCGGCCGGTGCAGGATATGATCTTTGCCCGCAAACTGGTCGCGGCCATCAACGAGGCCCGCGCGGGGGCGGCAGTTTCCATCTCTTGCGCCGGCGCCCACATCAGCGCGGTTCTCGACGAACAGGCCATGAAGTCCAACGTGCTCATCAGCATATTCTCGTCACTGCTGGTTGTGCTGGGGATCTTCTACGCAGCCTACCGCCGCCTGCTGCCCACGCTGTTGATTCCGGTCATCCTGGCCTGCGGCGTGATACTGGCATTGGGAACCGCCGGCCTGTTCATCAGTTCCATCCATATCATCTCCTTTGCCTTCACGGCGCTGATCACCGGTATCGGCACCGACTATTCAATCCATCTGTATGACCGATTCCATTCGGAGCGGGCCGCGGGGAAGAACACCGAAGAGGCGTTGCGGCTGGCGCTGCTCAACACCGGGCACGCCGTGTTCACCGCTGCCGTCACCACGGCCCTGCCGTTCCTGGCCCTGGGCGTCTCCGACGTGCGCGCCCTGTCGGAGCTGGGCCTTCTGGTGGGGCTGGGGGTCGTCTTTTCCCTGTATGCCTCGCTGTTTTTCCTGCCGCCGCTGCTGATATTCATGGAGCGCCGCTACCCGGTCGTGTATCGGCCTATCCCTTCCCTCGGGTTGAGGGGGGTCTGGCGGCTGGCAACCGGCCGGCCGGGCACGATCACCCTGCTCACACTGTTGCTGACGTCCGGCCTTTGTTGGGCTGCCTTTCGCACCTCGTTCGACGGCGAGTTGAAGAACCTCCAGCCCAGGCATTCCGAGGCGTTTCTGGCCCAGGAGCGGATCGAACGGCATTTGAGCCTGTCACCGAAACAGATGCTGGTGGCGCTGGAAGGGACCGACCTGACCGACGTGCTAGCGCGGGCGGCCCGCGTGGAGGAACTGGCCGGCCGTTTGCAGGCGCGGGGCGAGATCATGGGCTGGTCGTCATTGGGGAGGATCATCAACGGCCCGGCCGCGCAGGCCGAGGTGTCACGGCTGTTGCGGTCCCGGTTCGCGGATGGAACGCACGTGGCGCAGCGGGTGCGCATGCAGCTCGAACGGCAGGGTTTCAGCGCCGGGGCCTTCAGTCCGTTCCTGGACTCCATCGGTCGGTTCGGCCAGGCGGCGCCGGTCAACGGGGAAGAGGCCATTGCCCGGCTGGCCGCGTCTCCGCTGCGCGGGATCGTGGATCATCACCTGGTCAAGGATGGCAAGGGGTATCATGCCCTGATCTATCTGCACTACCGCGGTGACGAATTCAGGCAGGCCGCCTTCCTGGCCGAACTGCGGGCGATTGATCCGGCCAGCAGGGCCACCAGCCTCGACCTGGTCAGCCATCAACTGGCCGAAGCCGTGGAACAGAGCTTTATCCGGGCGTTCCTAATCAGCGGAACCCTGGAGCTGTTTCAGCTCATGGCGCACTTTGCGGAGAGGCCGACTGGTATTTTCTATTCGCTGTTTCCGGTCATTGCCGGCTCGGCCTCCATGCTGGGGGCCATGGTCCTGGCCGGCATGAAACTCAACTTCATGAACGCCATGGTGCTGGTTACCATCCTGGGGATGGGGAGCGATTTCGGCCTGTACATCCGCTTTCGCGTCTGCGCCGACGCACCCGATGTCCGGGAGGCGCAGTTCGTCCAGATCGGCAGGTCGGTTTTCCTGTCCGCCCTGACCACCATCGTCGGCTTCGGTTCCCTGGCGTTCACCGACTATGGCGCCATGTCCTCCATCGGCTGGGCCACCAATCTGGGGGTCGGTTTCACGACCCTGTTTGCTCTGGTCACGTTGCCGGCGGTTATGGCGCTGTTCGCCTCACGTCATCGCTGAACATCAGGGGCGCATTACGATAGTATGTCTTTGCAGACAGCATGCGGATGTTCTAAAATGGCAGCAGGAGAAAGGAGAGCGGACATGTTCATGCGGATAATCACCATGGCTTTCATCCTGGCCTTCACCGGCGCAACGGCCGGCTTTGCCGAAAGCGGGTTCAAGGAAGATGTCAAGGAGTCTGTGCACGAAACCGGCCAGGCCCTGAAAAAGGCCGGCAGGGAAATCAAGGAGACCTCCAAGGAGATGGGAAGGGAGGTCAAGGAAGGATTCAAAAAGGCTGGCAAGGAGACCGGCAAGGCCATGAAGGAGATGGGCAAGGAGATCGGTCAGACCGTCACGGGAGGCGGTAAGGGGGGAGAGTAAGCCGTCCTCCGTTCCTAAAACAGAAATTCAGGTATAATAGATCATGCTGCCATACCTGACCGACTCAAGGAAATCTGATTAACGTTGATCTTCCGCTAATAGCGCTCACGTGACAAGTCCCCCTTTGAAAAAGGGGGATGTAGGGGGATTTGCCGTTAGCGGCGCACCTTCAAATCCCCCCTGACCCCCCTTTTTCAAAGGGAGGGACGCTTGACGGAAGATCGACGCTAATCAGGCAAGGAAATCACATCCATGGAATACGTTTCCCAATCAAGCCCGATGGGTTCACTGAAAGAGGCCATCCGTGAAAGTTGTGCACGGATGGCGGCGTTTGCTGCTCCGGTTCGGCGGAAGAGAGCTTGCGCGGCTGGTTTAGCCGTTTTGCTGCTGTCCGCACCCGTAGTTACGGGTTCGTTCGCCCGTGCTGAACTACCGAAGCTGCTGGATACTCCTCAAGCGGCCGAGAAGGAGACTAAACCGGAGGTCAAGACAACCGATCCCGCACAGCAGCGGGATTTCATTCGTCGTGCCCTTGCGGAGGTTCAGGAGGAGCGGAAGCGGCCGGTTGTCGTGCCTCCAGGAATTACCCGGCAGGAGGTGGATGAGCGAACCCGCCTTCTCGACGGGTTGATTACCCGCTTCAAGTCCCAACTCAATCTGATCGACGAACGTGAAAATCTGGGGAACGACAGGGCCGCCGCCGAACGCAAGGCGACAAACTGGACCGGTTTTCCCGATAAGCCCCCCTATTCGGTCCTCATGGTCGATGAGGTCAGGGAGACGGTGCTGGCTGCCCGCGCCAAGACACGCGGACTCGAATCATCCTATGAATTTTTCTCCCAGCAGATTTCACGGAGCAAGGAGTCGACAAAGAGTGCGCGGGAACAGGAGCGTCAGGCGGTCGATGCCGTGGACAGGGCCTCCACGCCCGGAGAGCGTGTGACCGCTACGTGGCGAAAGGGGCTGGCAGAGATTCGGGTCCGCACCGCCGAGTCGTTGGAGACGTGGGCCGCCCTGCGCTATGAGGTGCTCGGAGAGCGCCTGGCTGTGGCGCGATCCGAACTCGGCCTGCTGGAACGCCAACTGACGGAAGCCAGGAGCCGGATGATTTTCAGCCGGGCAGACCTGGAAAAGGCGCTGGCCCGACTGAAGGCGAACCGTGCCATGTTCGACCGGGATATGGAACAGGCCGTGGCCCGCGATGCGCGCAGCACCGGCGAACTGGTTCGGGTGCAACGTGAGTTGGAGTCTCTTGACGCCGGTCATGGCAAAGGAGGAGGCCAAACCGGAGCCGGGGCGCGGCGCGCCGAGTTGCAGGCCCGGCAGCGCGCCGCCCAGGCGTGGGTGGAATGTTCACGGTTCGAGATCGAGAGTATTTCGGCGCTCAGTTCCATCGACCAGTCCTCCGCCTCTCTGTGGGAGCAGCGTTATGCGGCCATAACCGCAACAGATTCCCAAAAAAAACGGGACATACTGGCTGAGTTCCAAAAGAGACGTGAGCGGTTTCGCCCGTGGCGGGAGTATGCCCAGCGTCAGTTGGAGGTGAATCAGGCCGCCGAGCGCGAGCAGGAGACGCGGTTGGCCGGGATCGACCGGCAGAGTCCGCTTCGGGCGGCAGAGCTGGATCTGCTTGCGGCGCGCCGTTTGCAACGTGATGTGGCCGAGCGTCTGAAGGTCGCCTTGGACCACGTCGAAGCCGAATTACAGTCGTGGCAGGAGGATATCGAACGCTTTCAGGGTGCGCAAAGCATAAAGCAACGGGCTCTGGACGGTTTTGGGACGTTTACGCAGGTACTTGGCCGGATATGGCGCTTTGAACTGTTTACCGTTGAAGATACCGTTAACGTTGCGGGGCAGCGGGTTGTCACCTCCCGTGGGGTGACTGTGGGCAAGAGCCTGTGCGCCCTCCTGCTCTTTATCGTCGGTTTCTTTGCGGCCTCGTTTCTGGGCCGGCGGATGCACCGGATCATGGTCACCCGTTTCCATGTCGGCGAGCATCAGGCCCATGTGCTCCGCCGGGCATTCCTGGCGCTCGCCTCCTTTATTCTGTTGATTGTCACGCTCAATTTCGTACGGATTCCGCTTACGGTTTTCGCTTTCCTGGGCGGCGCCCTGGCCATCGGCGTCGGTTTCGGTACCCAGACCCTCATCAAGAACCTGGTCAGCGGTATTCTCATGCTCCTTGAGCGCAATGTTCAGGTGGGAGACACGGTTGACGTTGATGGCGTGGTGGGGAAAATTACCGCGGTGGATATACGCGCCTCGACCGTTCTCGGTTTCGACGGGGTAGAGACGGTGATCCCGAACTCGACGTTTCTGGAAAAGAATGTGACCAACTGGACCCACACCAATGCCAGGCTGCGCCGGATTGTAAAGGTGGGGGTCACCTACGGTTCGCCGGTCACGCGGGTACGCGACATCCTTGCCGAATGCGGCAACAATCACGGACTGGTTCTCAAAGATCCGCCGCCGCAGGTATTTTTCGAGGATTTCGGCGACAACTCACTGGTCTTTGCCCTCAACTTCTGGATCGACTACGGTCCCAAGTCAAATCCATCGGAGGTGGCGAGCGATCTCCGTTTCATGGTTGAACAGCGCTTCTCCGAAGAGAACATCGCCATGGTATCTCCTCAGCGCAACATTCACCTTGACAGTACCGAACCTCTCCGCGTCGAGGTTGTCTCCCCGACCGGACCCACTACAGTGATCGGGTAAAGGGGCTTTTACCACAAAATTCCTTTATCAGGGGTTGACCCCTTTATCCTATAAAAAACATTTGAACCGCAAAGGCGCAAATAACTCGAAGTAAAATAAAATAGTTATCTTGCTATTCACCCTATCGGGTGCCGGTATTGAGAGAAATAAGCATCATTGGTTTCAAGTGATCTACAAAGGTGACGGCGTTAGTCCAGTGAAGATAGAGACCATAAAAAACTTCTTAAATTAATTTGTTTGTTGGATAAGCCAAGTTTCTTCCGGATGTTGTTCCGATGGAAATCAATACATTCCTTGCTAACATGTAATAAGCTTGATATGTCCTTGCTTTGCCTTCCTTCTTTTATAAGTTCAGCAATCCTGATTTCGGTAGGTGTGAATTTTCTATATGCCGAGGAAAGATTTTTGTTCAGCGGAGAAAGGATGTTCTGTAAATTAGCTTCTATCATGTCAACATAAAGTTTTTGTTCATTGCTTAGCTTTGAAGTCTTAAGCTTTTCTATATATGGAACAAGTCCGTGCTGTGCATTTAAATAAAAGCTTTTTTCCAGTTCTTTCCTGTCATCACTTTTAATATCAATCAAAGTCTTGACAGTGGACCTTAACCCCTCAATAGTGCTCATATAGTCATCAAAACCATACCCACTGTCATGCTGCGAAGCGTTCCTGCTCAAATACCGTTCAGTCGTATCAATGGAACATACCAGATAGGCCTTGTGCCTTCCCGCTGAATCATAAAGAGCGGAACATCTGGTATCCCAATATGTTGTCCAACACGCATTTTCTTTCTTTATTTTGATTGGTTGATCATGAATACGCCATTCCGTCTTATGGAGTCGTTCCATTTCTTCCATGCAATTGTGAACATGGCATTCAGTTCCTGGCATATAGTCAACGAGGCGCATTCCCAGAGCTTGAGAGGGTTTATAGGAGGTATAAAGGCGAATGGACTCAACACTAAGTCTGTTACAAGAAAGTAATTTAAAATCATTGTCAAAAAGAAAGATTGCAACCGGCATACAGTCAAACAAGCCGGAAGCCAGCAACTCCTGCCAAAATATTAAATTAGGTTCAGTGGTTTTCCTCTCAAATTTACTAAGTGTAATATAATTGACTGGTCCTTGCTCCGATCTCTCAAATGAAAATTTGTTTGCCATTACACCAACTCCCTACTCTGCCAAATTGGTATTCATCAGTGTGTGCTGGCCGGATTTTGTACAGTATACTCCTCAATTACGAGCAAACAAAACATAATTTTCATAACACGGAACTTTCGGATTATCCTTCTACTCTTCATGGCTTGATGCAGTCAAGTGCAAAATGGACAGTCTGCTGAGGTGTCGGTTTAACCTCGGCTGTCAATGATGTCAATAGGCCTTTGAAATTAACCCACCCCAGGTAACTGTCAGTTTATCCCTACTATTTTCCTCATATTTTGTTGGTATTTCCTCCAGAGATAATTGTGACTAAATTATCGCCATTACGACACTGATTTTATTTACGCAATCTGGATGCCAGAGTCAAAACCATCCACTGTCTTCCCGGAAAACGGCTGTTCAAGGAGATAATCCAGTTTGAGCAAATATAAATGATGATTAAGCCTACTCTAAGGGAGGTGACAAGGGTGAAGTTGGTGGCAGAGATCAGGGATACTAAGACAGCAGGAACAAACTACACGTTATTTACAGAAAGGTTTGGTGAGAGATGAATAAACGATATGTAGCATATGTGCCTTTGTTGTTGTCTGCTTTTTTGTTGGTGTTACCTGGTTGCGGTGACGACAAGACCGAATATGAAAACGCAGTTGGCGCTACACCGGCGAAGTTCGCCTTTACCAACCAGTCTGGCGTAGAGCCCGGTTCAACCGTCACATCCAACCCCATTACCGTCAGTGGCATAACCATTGGCGCCCGGATCAGCGTCACCGGAGGGAGCTACTCCATCGGGACCGGGTTATTTACCGCTTCCGCGGACACGGTGTATAACGGCCAGACGGTGCGGGTGCGGCATACCGCGTCTGCTTCAAGCAATGCGACCACGACCACAAAATTAACCATGGGCGGTGTTTCCGCCACGTTTACCAGCACAACCGGCACAACCGGTGCTGGCGGCGAAGGTCAGACTCTCTATCTAACCTACTGCAACAGCTGCCATAGCGGCATGCCTGTGAAGACGAAGACCATAGAGGCTTTCCAGACGGCTATTGATACCAATAAAGGCGGGATGGGGACAGACGCACTTAAGGCGCTCACGACAGACCAGTTGGCCTCCATAGTAAGTTATCTGACGGGTGGTAATACTGGTACGACACCAGATGCTTTCACCTTTACCAGCCCGACGGACGTGGCACTCAGTACAATCGTCACTTCCAATTCCATTACCGTGAGCGGCATAACCGCTGCCGTCCCGATCAGCGTCACCGGAGGCAGCTACTCCATCGGGACCGGTGCTTTTACCACTACCGCCGGCACGGTGACCAACGGCCAGACGGTCAAAGTGCAGCATACTTCCTCCGCTTCAAACAGCACCAACACAGTCACAACCTTAACAATAGGCGGTGTTTCCGCCACGTTTACCAGCACAACCGTCACTGCCGCCGGCGGCCCGCCCCCCACGGTCGATGCGGCTGCCCTTTACACGAACTTGTGCGCCGGATGCCACAAATTGGGCTCGGCTGACACAAGCGGCTTTGCTCCCGATCTGAAGGCGCTGGATGCAAGCGCCGTATTTCCTACGCCCGGCGTTACCACCCATAACGGAACCGGACCGCTTACTGCTGCACAAATCTCGGCTCTTACTGCTTATTTCCTGACGGTGCCGTAATATAAAGAAAGTGGAAGAGTATTGGTTAGCCCAGCCCTGACAACACATTTCGTTCAACATTATCCTGTAATTAATGCGAAAGGAATCAATATGAGCAATATAGATGAACAAGAAGTCAAGGGAGCGCTGTCCCGCCGCGGGTTTCTCAAAGCTGGCGGTCTTGCCGTGGGATCAGTGGCTTTGGGACTTGCCGCCGGGTGCGGGGATGATGTCACCAAAAAAATCTCTACCGCTTCGGATGTGCCGACGAAGTGGGATGGCGAGTATGACATCGTAATCGTCGGATACGGCGGCGCGGGAGCGACGGCAGCTCTCGTTGCCACGGATACGGATCCCGGCGCCAAGGTGTTAATCCTCGAGGCAACGGCCAGTGGTGGCGGCGCATCGGCGGTCAACGGCGGCGGTTTCTTCGCAGGTGGCAACGGCGGCACGCGTGTCCAGAATCTCAACGGCTTTCATGAAACAACGGAGCAAATATCTGAATATCTGCAGGCCGCGGCCATTCCCCGAGGGCCGGATGAGGTGGTCAGGGCCTTCTGCGAGAACGTCAAGGAGACCTTTGACTATATCGAGAGCAAGGGTGTGGTGTTCAAGAACGGTGCCAGACCGAACTTCGGTCTATTGCCTTTCGCCACCCTGGCGGACGTAGGCGTCCTGGCCATGGGCAGCGAAAAAGATGTCGAGATCGCCGAAACCCTCCCTACGCCAGTACCGCACATGCACTTATACTCCGGCGGTGCACCGGCGTACTGGGAGACGATCAGTGCGGTCGTCTCTAAAGTCCCCGGCATTACGGTGCTCACTAACAGTACTGTCACAAATCTGATCTTCAACGACGACATCGGTCGTGTTGTCGGGGTCGCCGTCGGCGATATATCATACAAGGCCTCAAAGGCAGTCCTTCTCTGTTGCGGCTGCTTCCGTAACAACCCGGATATGGTGGCCCAATACGCGCCGAACCTGAAGGGCACTTCTCCACTCTCCGTCCCCATGGACACAGGGACGGGCATCAAGATGGCGCAAAGTATCGGGGCGGACGTGTGGGCCATGGATACCGCCGTTTTCGAAACATTTATCCTCCCCTCCTATCTACTACCAACAAATGCCTGTTACATTGTGAAAGGAATCCTGGTCAACCAGGCCGGCAGCCGGTTCATGGCCGAGACCAATGAAAGCGCACGTCTTGGCCAATTCCTCTACAACCGTATATATCCGAAGGTCTACTACATCATAGACCAAACGATCAAGGATGTACTGCTATTTGACGACGCCATGTGGGGCGCGCTGACCACACACACCGCCAATTCGATCACGGATCTGGCGGGACTGATCGGTGTTCCCTCGGCATCCCTGCAAAATACGGTTGACACGTACAACGCGCACGCGGCGATCGGCACGGACCCCGACTTCAATAAGGTCCCCGAACAGATTCAGGTAGTCAATACCGCCCCGTTCTACGCAATTTCCATAGATGTGACAAATCTCTGCACCTTGACGGCCGGCGGACTGCACGTCAACGCAAAGGCGCAGGTGCTGAAAGGTGGTAACCCCATCACCGGGCTCTATGCTGCCGGGGCAACGGCGTCTCATCTCAGCTCCGTATACTACCAAAGCGGCAGTTGTGTCAGTTCCTCGCAGGTCTTTGGCCGCATCGCAGCACAGAATATGATTAAGGAAACCGCTTGGGACAAGAAAGCATAGTAGCCCGCGCACCGGGTGCTTCCGCAGAGGCACCCGGTGCGCGGTTCACTCCCTGATCCCGCCGATGGTTGCCGAGGCGGTTCGGGCCCTGTGCCAAGCCGTGTGCCATGGTGCGAATCTGCCGGGAGTCGATAAGAGCGGCTAAGCCACCAAGATCGTCAGCCTCCAGGGCCACGGCCTCGAGATCGTGGAACGGGTGCCGCTGGAGATCGAAGCCGGTCGGGACAACCTCCGCTATCTGAGGACCAAGCGGCAGAAATTGGGCCATCTGCTGGACCTGTAAAACGGGGCGACGGTATGGAAAGGAATAGTTGCGACAGCCGCTACTGCTGCATCCTCGACCCACTGGACATCATAATTGAATCGGTGCGCCGGGAACCGGGAATGGACGTCAGACCGAACCTGGACCGGCTCCTGGAGATCATGACGGAGCATATCGGCAACGAGAACGCTTACATGGAGATGGTGGGCTTTCCCCTGGCCGTGCATCATTGTCTCCATCACCAGTTCATCCGTGCAAAAACGGTCGAGCTGCGTCGCCGCACCGGCGAGGACCGGGAGACATTGCCCGGGGAGCTGTGCTGCGTGCGCCAGCTCTGGGTGGAGCACATTCAGATATATGACCGGATCTTTGAAAAGTTCCTGGCAGAATAAAGGGCAATGGCGGGTTCCCAAGTCGGTGAAAAACGATACTAACCGCACAGATGGAGACAAGGGCGACGGCCTGGTCCGGCCGGATATATGCCGCTTCACGGCACATCCTTTTCCCGAATGTTACTGCGCCCGGCTGGCAAGTTGCAATGTTTCCAACATACTGGCTTTCTGTGGCGGCTGTTTCGAGTCGTGTCCCATATACCGCCGGATGACCGGAAAATCTTGAT
>JAATGX010000102.1 GCA_015688915.1 Desulfuromonadales bacterium | reverse complement strand
GATATTCTGGAAATGCGGGATGACGATTCTGGAGAACGGTTCTCGGCATACTACTCAAAGATGAAGCGTGCCGTAAGCCGCCTGGTGGAGGTGATGGATACGTCCCTGGGGCGCGAGCGCATGGAGGGAACCCCCGCCGCCGTGCGAAGCGAGGCGGTCGAGCTCGAGCGGTTTCTGCACAACCTGTTGGATGAGGCCGGGGAACTCTGGACGGAACGCCGGCTGCACCTGGACAAGGGGGACTGCGCGCCATACCGGGTGCATGCCGACGTGTCGCTGCTCAAGACCGCCCTGCTGAACCTGATCGACAATGCCGTCAAATACTCCCCCGAAAGCACACCGGTACGCGTATCGCTCGGGACATCAGGGAAAATGGCCGTGATTTCGGTTCACAACCGCGGACCGGTCATCCTGCCGGAGGACCTGAAACAGGTATTCGAGAAATACTTCCGGGGCCGGGGCAGCGCCAACACCCAGGGCGCGGGGCTCGGCCTGTACCTGGTGCGGAAAATCGTCGAACAGCAGGGAGGGGCCGTAACATTGTCGAGCAGCGAGCGTGACGGCACCTGCGCCACTGTCAGGATGCCGCTGACGGCCCAGGTCCTCCTTTGAAAAGGGGGAAACTCCCGGCGAAGCGATGCCGAACGGGCCGGGGGAGTCACGAGGTCGCTGCGACCATAGAGGTAACCCGTCGGGAACAGTAGCAGGAAGAGGGAGGCTGCATGGATACGGGAGTCAAGGTTCTTATTGTGGAGGATAACCACGACCTGCGGGAAAGCGTGGTGGAATACCTCGAGATGGCGGGCGTCGCGGCGGTGGGCGTCGGCAGCGCGGCGGAATTCTACGCCGCCGTGGCCACCGGGGGGTGGAACGTCGTGGTTGTCGATATCGGACTGCCCGACCAGTCCGGGTATGTCCTGGTGGAATACCTGCGAAGCAACACGGCCGCGAAGGTGATCATCCTCACGGCCCGGAACGCCCTGGATGACCGCATCAGGGGCTATGACGCCGGGGCGGATCTCTATCTGGCCAAGCCGGTGGACTGCCGGGAACTGGCAGCGGCCATCACCAGCCTGACGCTTCGCCGGGAAAGCGGCCCACAGCATTCCGTCTCCAGTTCCCCCGCACCATCCCGGGACACCTGGACCCTTGCCCGGAGCGACTGGAGCCTTGTGGCGCCGGATGGGGCGGTTATCGCGCTGACCGGCAAGGAAGTGAGGTTTCTCGAACTCCTGGCCACGACTCCGGGCATGCCGGTGCCTCGCGGTACCCTGCTCCTGAAACTCTATAACCGTCATGACGAGTACACCAGCCGCTCGCTGGATTCCCTGGTCCGGCGCTTGCGCGCCAAGATCCTGGCGGCGACGGACTTCCCCCAGCCCATCAAAACCGCCCATGCCGTGGGACATTGCGTTTCGGCCCATCTGCATCTGGCCTGATACTGTTTCGTCCCGTTCCCCGCCATGCCGGGACCGCATTCCCCGAACAGCCTGCCCGTAGCATTTTGTCACATTTAGTCACAATTAATGGGTTGAACTTGAGCCAGGTTTTCAGCCAGTATCGCGCACGATTCATGCACGCTGAAACACGTGGTTATGGACGTGACGCGGTATTTTTTTCAGACCTCGGAGTTGCTCGGCCGAGGGTGTGCCCGGAGGGGAGAACAGGATGATGAACAAGTGCTATCGTCTGGTATGGAACAGGGCCAAGGATGCCTGGGTGGCCGCCGCCGAGATTGTCAAGGGCAGGGGAGGGCGACCGGCTGTAAGCGTGGGTTCCGTTCCGGCCGGGGGTGACGGGCGGCCGGAAGGCGCGGGATCGGCATTCGGGACGGGTGTGGGGCGGTTACGTGCCCATGGCCCATCATTCTTCATGGCGCTGGAACCGCGGTTCATGTTCGATGCCGCCGGGGCCGCCACCGCCGCCGCGGCGGACAAGCCCCACGCCGACAGCGCCCAGCCCGATAAAAGTGCCGAACAGGCCAGGCCCCATGGACATGAGCGGTCCGGCGGCCTCTCCGGCTGGACGCCGCACAACGGCAGGGACCACGACACGTCGGACCTCATGAACGCCCTGGCGCAGGTGCGCACGCCCGGCGACAGGACCGGCCATGACCGGGACCGACAGGCCGCCACCGGCGTCCTGTTCGTCGATCCCCGGGTCGATGACGTCCAGTCCCTGGTTGCCGGGGTCAAGCCGGGCATCGAGGTCGTTTTCCTCGACCCGCGGCAGG
>JAATGX010000203.1 GCA_015688915.1 Desulfuromonadales bacterium | reverse complement strand
GATAACGACGACGTCCAGAATGTCTACGCCAACTTCGACATCTCCGCCGAGGAGATGGAAAAGCTGATGTGAGATGCGGTGTAAAAGGGGGCTTCGGCCCCCTTTTGCTTTTGGAGGAAGGGATGGAGAAGGCAACCTTTGCGGCGGGCTGTTTCTGGGGTGTGGAAGATGTTTTCATCGGTATATCCGGCGTCACGGCCACGCGGGTGGGATATACCGGCGGCCACACGGACAACCCGACCTACACAGATGTGTGCGGCCATAATACCGGCCATGCCGAGGCGGTGGAGGTTACCTTCGACCCGGAGCGTATCTCCTTCGAAACCTTGCTGGATATCTTCTGGGAATGCCACGACCCGACCCAGCTCAACCGCCAGGGACCGGACATGGGCGACCAGTACCGGTCGGCCATCTTTTACCATTCCGGGGAACAGCGCCGCCTGGCGGAAGAGTCGCTCGAACGGCTCGACCGTTCGGGTCGGTTGCGGCGGCGGAGCGTCACCGTGATCGAGCCCGCCGCAACCTTCTGGGAGGCGGAGGAGTATCACCAGAAATATCACCAAAAGAACGGCGGCGGGTGCGGGCTTTAAAGGCCTGTCTCACAGAGGCACGGAGAAAATCTGCAAAAATTTATTCGTCATCAAATCCTCTGTGCCTCTGTGAGCTCTGTGAGAGTATCGTTTTCGAGGTTTGGATCATGAGAGTGCTCGGCATAGATCCCGGTTCCTGCATCACCGGCTACGGCATCGTGGAACAGGCCGGCAATCACCTTGTCCATGTGGATAACGGCGCCATCTTCACCGACAGCGCCGCGGATTTCCCGGGGCGGTTGAAACGGATCTTCGACGGCCTGTCCACGGTTATCGCCGAGTATCGGCCCGATGAGGTTGCGGTGGAGAATATCTTCTTTTCCACCAATGCGCAGAGCGCCCTCAAGCTTGGGCAGGCCCGTGGCGCGGCTATCGTGGCTGCCGTACACGCCGGGCTGCCGGTGGCCGAATACACCGCTTTGCAGGTCAAGCAGGCCGTGGTGGGACAGGGGAGGGCGGAGAAGGGTCAGGTACAGAAGATGCTCAGGGCGCTCCTGGGGCTGCCCGAGATCGCCCAGGCCGATGCCTCCGACGCCTTGGCGGTGGCGGTCTGCCACATCAATTCCCACGGGCTCAAGCGGATGACGGGCCCTGCCGCATCAAAACGCGCAACTTCCTGGAGGAACTTCAAACCATGATCGCCATGCTTACGGGCCGGATCGCCCATAAATCCCCGGACCACATCGTCCTGGACGTGAACGGTGTCGGCTACCGGGTGCTGATCCCCTTTTCCACCTACTATGAACTTCCCGAGGAGGGGATGGTCAGCCTGCAGATCCACACCAGCGTGCGGGAGGATGCCATCCTGCTCTACGGCTTCCGTACCCGGCTGGAGAAGTCCTTCTTCCAGTTGTTGATCTCGGTTTCGGGCATCGGTCCCAAGCTGGGCCGAGACATCCTTTCCAATATCCAGCCGGCAGCCCTGGCCCAGGCCCTGAACCAGAGCGATATCCACAAGCTGTCGGCCATTCCGGGAATCGGCAAGAAGACCGCCGAGCGGTTGATCCTGGAGTTGAAGGAGAAGGTGGGGAAACTGGACATGACTTCCGTACCGGCGGCGGAGCCGCGCGAACTGCCCGCGGGCGATGTCATGGACGATGTTGCCTCGGCGCTGATGAACCTGGGCTACAAGGAACCCCAGGTCCGCAAGGCCCTGGGTGGCCTGGATGCGTCCGGCGGGGCAGGGGTGGAAGAGCTGTTGAAACAGGCGCTCAAGATCCTGATGAAATAGGCTTGTCGTCAATAGTCGTCCGAAGAACCGCCACCGTCAAAGCCACCCCCACCGCCTGAAAAGCCATCATCGCCTCCGGATGAGCCGCCTCCTCCGAAACCGCCCCCAAAGCCCCCTCCGAAGAAGCCGCCACCCCAGCCCCCGCCAAAAGAACCGCCACCTCCTCCGAAGAAGCCGCCGAGGAGCATGCTGAGGAACAAGCCTCCCGCGAAACCTGCCGCGGCAAGCAGGGCCAGGGTCAGGAGCGTGATGCCGGGAAAACTGAACCAGGCCGCCAGGGGCAGACCGGCCGCACCGGCCGCTCCCCCCAGGTAGCGGGAAAATGTCCCCAGGATCAAGGCCGCCACGACCGCAAGGAGAAACAGGGTGATGGGGGAGGGGGATGAGCGGTGGGGCGTGCGGGCACTGTCCTGGGGGGAAGCCTTGAATTCCCCCTTGGTCGCGGCCATGATGGCGTCCACTCCGGCGCCGATGCCCGAGTCGTAGTTGTCGTCTTTCAGGTAGGGCCGCATGACGTCCCGGATGATATGGCTGGCGGTGATATCCGGCAGCACCCCCTGGAGCCCCATGCCCACCTCGATGCGCACCTTGCGTTCGGCCCTGGCCAGGATCAGCAGCACACCGTTGTCCTTTCCCTTCTGGCCCGGCTTCCATTGCTCGGCCACCCGAATGGCGAACTGCTCCATGATATCGCCTTGCAGCGAAGGGATGGTGAGCACGACAACCTGGTTGCTGGTCTCGCCCTCGAACCCGGCCAGTTTCCGTTCCAGGCCGGCCCTCGCCTCGGGGGAGAGTATCCCGGCGTAGTCGTTGACACGCCCGGTGAGTCGCGGCACGTCCAGCGCCATGGCCGGGAGCGGCAGGAGCATCAGGAAAACCATGACGAGGATGCGCTTCATGTGCATTAAGATAACCCCTAAATCGGTACAATCTGTTTCTCACAGAGCTCACAGAGCACACAGAGAAAATCCAGGCATGAGCCGTTTCTCTGTGGACTCCGTGTGCTCCAGCGAACGGAAGTGAGCGAGTGAGAGAAATCTTTTTTCAGAATCAGAACTTCACCTTGGGAGCCACCTTGGCCCCTTCCTCGGCCTTGAACGGCTCCTTGCGCTGCAGGTGCAGAATCATGGAGTTGGTCAGGGAGTTGGGGAAAGTGCGGATGCTGGTGTTGAAGACCTGCACCGTCTGGTTGTAGCGTTCGCGGGCCACGTTGATGCGATTCTCGGTTCCCTCAAGCTGTTTTTGCAGGTCCATGAAGTTCTGGTTGGCCTTCAGGTCGGGATATTTCTCGACCACCACCATCAGGCGGGAAAGGGCGCCGGAGAGCTCCCCCTGGGCCTGCTGGAACTTGTTCAGGCTGGCCGGGTTGTTGAGCACATCCTTGCTGACCTGCATGGAGCCGACCCTGGCCCTGGCTTCGGTGACCGCCGTGAGGGTGTCGGCCTCATGTTTGGCATACCCCTTGACCACCTCCACCAGGTTGGGGATCAGGTCGGCCCGCCGCTGGTAGGATGATTCCACATTCCCCCAGGCGGCAACGACCGCCTCCTCGTTGGCCTGCATGGTGTTGTAGCCGCAGCCGGACAGGAGCGTGAGCAGCAGAATAATGGGCATCTTCGCAATCAGTCGTTTCATGGGTTTTCCTCCAGTTGCTTGCAAATTAGGGATGTTTGAGGGCTATGAGGCGGTATCGTCACGGTAATAAAACTTCAGGCCGGTGAGCAGTGCATTGCATCCAAGTGATATGATGTTGGTCAGGATTAGCGGCAGGTCATGAATCAGCATGCCGTAAATTATCCAGAGCGCCACCCCGAAGGCGAGCAGCAGCGGCTGCCAGATGGAGATATCCCTGGCATGGCGGGTGCGCAGGGTCTTTACAACCTGCGGGATGGCGGCAACACTGGTCAGGGTGCCCGCTATCAGTCCAATGGTGGTGGCGTTCACGGGCGCTTCCTGCCGTCAAATCCACTGCTGGCCCAGTCGATCTGGGTCAGCATGCCCCGCAGGATGGCCACCTCGCGGCCGTCCAGTTCGGCCCGGAAAAAGAGCCGGCGCAACGAGCGCATGATGTGCTCCGGGTTCTGCCCGTTCAGGAAGCCGATCTTCAGCAGGCAGGCGGACATCTGGCCGAACAGCGATTCCATGTCCGCTGATCCGGCCAATTGCAGTTCCCTCCCTCCTCCGGGAGACGCACCGGCCTTGCCCAGTTCATAACAGAATACCAGTACGGACTGGGCCAGGTTGAGGGAGCCGTATTCATCGGCCGATGGGATGGTGGCGTGCCAGCGGCAGAGGGAAAGCTCATCGGTGGTCAGTCCGCTGTCCTCGCGGCCGAATACGATGGCTGCCCGGCAATCGGGGCCGGCGTGGTCCCTGAGGCGTGTCGCCACCTCGGGCGGCGACAGGATCTCCTGGCGGTATTTGCCGTGACGCCGCGTGGTGCCGACCGTCAGGGTGCTGTCGGCCAGGGCCGAGGCCAGGTCGGGAAAGACCTCCGCCTGTTCCAGCAGGTCCCTGGCCGCCACGGCGAACTTGAGCGATTCGGGCTGAAAACGGTCGCATCCCTTCACCAGGCGCAGGCGCGACAGCCCCATGTTTTTCATGGCGCGGCAGACCATGCCGATGTTGCCGGGGGACTGGGGTTCGACCAGTACAATGCATACATGTTCGTTTGCCGAGCTCATTTTTCTCCATTCCGGGCGCCGGACAGGGCGCGTATCCTGGCCAGCCGTTCCCGGGCCGGCCGCTTCAGGTGCCACATATGATACAGGTGAACCACCCAGGCTGTCATGATGAATCCCACCAGCGCCAGCATGAGATGATATTCGTACTTGCTCACGTCGTCGAGGAACAGGGAGGCGCTTTTACCGAACAGGTAGCCGCCCAGGGCAAATACGGCTGCCCAGGAAAGGGCGCTGGCCAGATTGATCCAGAGGAACGTGCGGGCCGGCAGGCTGGTGATCCCGAGTATGATGGGGAGCACGATGCGAAACCCGTAGGTGTAGCGGGAGATAAACTCGACAAAGGCCCCGTACTTCTCGATCAGGCGCAACGCTTCGCGGAATTTGCGGGCAACGGCGTGGAACCGCCGCAACAGTTTTCTTCCCTTGAAATGGCCGAGGTAGAAATAGAATTGATCGCCGAGAAACGAGCCGGCAAAGGCCGTGAGGATGACGCCGCCGATATTCAGATACCCCTCGAAGGCCAGAAAGCCGGCCATGATCAGGATGGCCTCGCCTTCCAGGAAGGTTCCGACGAACAGGAGCCAGTAGCCGTGGACTTGGAGGTATTCTCCGAGGAGGTGCTGGACATGCATCACTGAGCCCCCATCAGCAGGATAATGCGGACAAAAGGCTGCGGATCGCACCGCTGGCAGCCCGGCACGAGGTGCATTAAGCTACTGTATTTTGGTGGGCATGTCAAAATAATTCAGTTCCCGTGGACCTGGTCAAAACCGTAATGTAAACGGGTTATTATGCTTGACATGGGTGGGTATTTGCCGTAGTTTTAATATGTTTTTTCCAAGTATTTTAGCCAGTTGGCGCAACGGGATCATAGAACATGGCGGTAGCGGTTTCCAAGAAGGACAAGCTTATTGAAGAGGCGCAGCGGCTGGTGCTGCGAGGTCAACTGGACAAGGCCGTGGAAGCCTATCGGCGGATAGTGTCGCTGGAGCCTTCCGCCCTCAATCATCGCCAGAAGCTGGCCGAACTCCTGGTCAAGGCGGGGCGTGGCGCGGAGGCCCGCCCCGAGTTCGAGGCCATCGGCACGTACTATTCCAGTCATGGCTTCAACCTCAAGGCAATTGCCGTCTATAAACAGCTCCAGAAGCTTTTCCCGCAGGACATTGCCATAACCATGACGCTTGCCGGGCTTAACGAGCAGCATGGGCTGGTGGGTAACGCCCTGGCCGAATACAAGCAGGTCTATGATTATTACGACAAGTCGCTCAATACGGAGGAGGCGCTCAAGGTTCTTGCCAGGAAGCAGGATGTGGACCCGAGCAACATCAGCATCAGGCTCAAACTGGGGGAAGCGTTTTTTCAGGCCGGCAAAAGGGATGAATCATATGCGGTGTTCATGCGGTCCGCCGCACTCCTCCAGGAACGCGGTGACGCAACGGCGCTCTCCAGGCTGAATGCGCGTATCCAGCAACAGTTTCCGGAAAAAAACGACTTCATGCTCGAAGTGCTGGCCGAGCAGGTGGAGCAGGGCAATGCCGCCTCGGCTGTCACGGGCATACAGGCCTTGCTGCGGAGCAACCCCCATGACCGGCGCAGGTGGGACCTGATGGTCGCCGCCTACGGAAAGCTCAACCAGCCGCACCGTCTCAAGGTCGCCTTTCAGCACTACCTCACCTTTTTCCCCGATGAAGTCGCCCCCAAACAGGGACTGCTGGAGTGCCTCGTCGCCGAGCGGGACGTCAAGGGGGCGCTGACGCTGCTCGATCTCCACGAACAGGCGTTCATGGATGCCGGGGCCGCTACCTTTCTGGCCGGGATATACAAGAACCTCGACGAGATCGATCCGGTCAATGTGCGGGTGCTGGAAGGGTGGAAGCGCGTCCTTGAGGTAATCGGCGACAAGGACGGCGCCGAGGCGCTCGGCCCCAGGCTGGCCTCGTTCACGGCCATCTCCGCCAAACATGCTGGAGATGCGGTTCCCGATGCATCCAGGAAACCGTCTGCCGGGCCAGACCGTCGCGACGGCAATGAATCGGCATCCCCTGAAACCCCGGAATCGGTCCGGGATGACGAGCCCGGCAGCGAACCCGCGACGGAGCCTGCGGCGAAAGTTCTCTCCCCGGAACGGCCGGCACTTTCGGAGGAGGCTGTTCCCGAGTACCCCGATGAAGACGAGTTGGAGATCGAAATCGAGATCGAGATCGATAACGACGCGAGATTCGAACGTGTGGAGGCGAATATAGAACCCACGGGGATATTTGGCGATGATTGGCTTGATTCGGTCTCGGTGGTTTTCGACAGCATTCCCCTGTCGCCGGGAGGCGTCAGGTTCGGCAGTGGCCTGGATGGCCCGGATGCCCGTTCCCATTACGATCTGGGGGTATCCTTCAGGGAGATGGGACTCTACGATGACGCCATCAGCGAATTCCGTCGTGCCGGGGAAGATCCCGCCCTGAAGATGAAATGCCTTATCCTGCAAGGCGCCTGTCTTCGGGACAAAGGGGACCTGGCGACGTCCGAAAGCGTATTGCGATCCCTGCTGAAGCCGGGATTGAGTATCGAGGACACCACGCAGGCGTCCACAGGGAGAAGGGCCATCCTGGTATCGTTGTTGAAGCCGGGACTGAACCTCGAGGAAACCTTGTCGATCAAGTATGAACTGGCCCTGACCTGCAATCTGCTCGGCAAGGGCGCCGAAGCCGACAAGCTGCTGGCCGAGACCGATGCGGCCAATCCCGGTTTCCGTGCCCGGTATGCACACCCCGACGCCATCGGGGCAGACGCCGCTCTTGAGTTCTCGGACGATGATCTCCGGGGATTCGACCTCACGTAAGCCTGAATCCGTGCCACCTTCCCGGTTTCTCTCGCTTGGAATGCCTCAGCCTCGGCGTTTCAGGCGGCATGTACCTCCGGGGCGGAGTTCACTCGGCACAGCCGGCATGGGGCTTCATGGGCGGCGATTGGCTCCGGCATTTCGCTCGCTTCGCCGTCCAGGTGTCACGGATTCAGGGTAGGTAAGGAGAACGGTTTTCCGTTACATGCATGTTGTGTGAACTGTCTTGGGGAAGGAAGTCGCGATGACGTTGCCGTCTGTCATGCTGAACAGGTTGGGGATTACCGAGGACGAGCTTGCCGGGCTGCTCATCCAGGACGTCCATGAGATATTCAGCACCATGATCGGCATGGAAGACCTGAAGATTGCCCCGGTGCCGATAGAACCGGTGAACCTTTTCAGGGACGGCATTACGGCCATGGTTGGCCTGGTCGGCACGTACAACGGCATCGTCAGCCTGCATGGTTCCAGGCCGTTGGCGTGCAAGATAAGCTCCAAAATCCTCGGCGCGTCCGTTATCGGGGTAAATGAAAACGTCCTCGATGCCGTCGGCGAAATCGCCAACATGATCACGGGCTCCTTCAAGCTGCACGTGTCGGCCGGTGGGCTGGACATACGCATCTCGACCCCTTCGGTCGTCACGGGCGACGAGTACATCATCTCCCTGTGCGGCGCCCATGATACCCTGACGCTTCTGTATGACATTGATGACGAGTGGTTGATCGTTTCGGTAGCCATTGAACGGGAACAGGAAGGGCAAACCTCCCCGGCCTAGCGGCCATCTCTTCCCTGGGCAGAGGGTCTTCCCGCCCATACCGTCCCGCTCCACCGGGCTGCTTTGATACCCGATCAAAGAAAAAGGCATGAGGCCCGGTCTGTAACGCCGATGTCTCATGCCTTATTCACGTATTCAAGTTATGGTTACGTCGCGAACCGTCTAGCTGGTTTGGGCATCCACCACGGCAATGGCGGCCATGTTGACGATGTCGTTCACGTCATCGCCCCGTTGCAACACGTGAACCGGTTTCTTCATGCCCATCAGGATCGGCCCGATGGCGTCGGCGCCACCCAGGTGATGGAGCAGTTTGTAACAGATGTTGCCCGAGTTGAGGTCGGGGAAGATCAGGATATTGGCGGGGTTTTTCATCTTGGAGAAGGAGAAATGCTCCAGCAGCTCGTGCTCCACGGCCGTGTCCGCATGCATTTCGCCTTCCACGATCAGGTCGGGTGCCCGTTCCTTGACGATCTCCACGGCGCGTTTGACCTTGAGCGCCTGCGGATGGCTGACCGAGCCGAAGTTGGAGAAGGAGAGCATGGCGATGCGCGGTTCAATGTCCAGCAGGCGCACCTTCTCCGCCGCAAGGATGGCGGTTTCGGCCAGTTCTTCCGGCGTGGGATCGATATCCACGGTGGTATCGGCCAGGAAGTAGATCCCCTTCTTGAAGACCATCATGTACATGCCGTGGACCGAGGTGAGTTGCGGCTGCTTGCCCACCACCTCCAGGGCCGGCCGGATGGTTTCGGGATAGTGGGAATCGATGCCGGAAAGCATCGTGTCCGCGTCACCCATGCGTACCATCATGGAGCCGAAGTGGTTGCGGGACTTGCGGCGGATGATGCGCCGCGCCTCGTTGGCGGTTACCCCCTTGCGTTGGCGCAGGCGGTACAATTCCTCGGCATAGCCCTCGGAGAGATCGGACGTTTCGGTATCAATGATGGGAATGCCGGGGAGTTCAATTCCCAGCTCCTCCATCTTGGCCCTGATCTTGTCGCCATTGCCGAGCAGGATCGGCCGGGCGATCTCCTCTTCCACCAGGATCTGGGCGGCGCGCAGGATCTTTTCGTTGTCCCCTTCCGGAAAGGCGACCCGCTTGGGATCGGCCTTGGCCTTGTTGATGATCAGGCGCATGGTCTCCTTGGCCTTGCCCTGCAACGACTCCAGGTGTTCCACGTATTTGTCCATGTCCGCAATGGGCTGGCGCGCCACGCCGGAATCCATGGCCGCCTTGGCGATGGCCGGGGCGACCCGCAGCAAGGCCCGGGGATCGAACGGCTTGGGGATGATGTAGTCGCGGCCAAAGCTGAACTTCACGTTGCCGTAGGCGCGGCAGACCGAGTCGGGGCATTCTTCCCGGGCCAGGCCAGCCAGGGCGAAGACCGCCGCCTTTTTCATCTCCTCGTTGATGGTGGTGGCCCGCACATCCAGGGCGCCCCGGAAGATGAAGGGGAAGCCGAGCACGTTGTTCACCTGGTTGGGATAGTCGGAGCGGCCGGTGGCGATCAGCACGTCGCCGCGCACCTTGTGCGCCTCTTCCGGCGTGATCTCCGGGTCGGGATTGGCCATGGCGAAGATGATCGGGTTAATGGCCATCTTGCGGATCATCTCCGGGGTAAATGCCCCCTTGGAGGAGAGTCCGAACAGGACATCGGCCCCTTCGGCGGCCTCTTCCAGGGTGCGGAACGGTGTATCCACGGCAAAGCGTTCCTTGTACTTGTTCATTCCGTCTGTGCGCCCCGTGTGGATGACCCCTTTGGTGTCGCACATGATCAGGTTTTGTTTGTCAACGCCCAGGGATATGGCCAGGTTGGCGCAGGCAATGGCGGAAGCGCCGGCGCCGTTGACCACGATCCGGATCTGTTCGATCTTCTTGCCGATCAACTCCAGGGCATTGATGAGGGCTGCCGAGGAGATGATGGCCGTGCCGTGCTGGTCGTCGTGGAAGACCGGGATGCTCATGGTCTTCTTCAGTTCCTCCTCGATGTAGAAGCATTCGGGGGCCTTGATGTCCTCCAGGTTGATCCCGCCGAAGGTGGGCTCGATCAGTTGGCAGAACTTGATGACCTCATCGGGGTCTTCGCTGTTGACCTCGATGTCGAAGACGTCGATATCGGCAAAACGCTTGAAAAGGACCCCTTTTCCCTCCATAACCGGCTTTCCGGCCAGGGCGCCGATGTTGCCCAGACCGAGGACCGCGGTGCCGTTGGAAACAACCCCCACCAGGTTCCCCTTGGTGGTGTACTTGTACGCGTCTTCCGGGTTCTTCTCGATCTCCAGGCAGGGCTCCGCCACTCCCGGTGAGTAGGCGAGGGAAAGATCGCGCGCAGTCAGGCACGGTTTGGTCGAGATGACCTCGATCTTTCCTTTGCGCCCCATGGAATGGTATTCAAGCGCATCAATCTTTTTGGACATGGTGCCCTCCATCTTTAGTTTGGATAAAAAATAGGGATAATTATCCCGTAACAAACGCTATTTTTTTATTGAAACTGAAAAACAATAGCTCTGCCGCCATATTTTGTCAAGAAGTTAATAAAGAGGCCATAAAAAATAGTTATATTTTGGAACTAAGGCTTGCCTCTTTTGCGCGGGCTGCTACAATTCGGACCCATCCGCACGAAGGAGGAAGGTTCATGGAACGGATTTGGGCTCCCTGGCGTATGACCTATATCTCCAATGCCCCCCGCGAAGATGGCTGCATCTTCTGCCGGGCCCGGGACGCGAGCGATGACCGCGAGCGGCTGGTGCTGTCCCGGCACAAGCACGCACTGATCATGCTGAACCGTTATCCCTACACCTGCGGGCACCTGATGGTTGTGCCGCTGCGCCACACAGCCGATATGGACGACCTGTCCGACGGAGAATTGCTCGACCTGATGCACGGGGTGCGCCGGGCATGCGCCCTGTTGAAGGCGGTGGCAACCCCCCAGGGATTCAATATCGGCATGAACCTGGGCAAGGCTGCCGGGGCGGGGGTTGAGGAGCATCTCCATGTCCATGTTGTGCCCCGCTGGAACGGCGATACCAACTTCATGTCGGTCACCGGCGACGTGCGGGTCATCCCCGAGGGGCTGATGGAGGCCTACGACCGGCTGTTGGCGGGACTTGGACCAGAAGGGTAGGGCTATGGTGGAACACCTCTCCATCGGCATCGATATCGGCGGCACCAACCTGCGCCTCGCTCTGGTTGACGGCCGGGGAAACATTCGCCGGCGGAGCAGGACCGACAGCGCCATTGCAGAAGGCCGCGCCGCGTTCTGCGCCCGCCTTGTCGCCGGCATTGACGAACTGCGTTCCGCGGCCGAATCGTCCGGCGCGGCCATCGCGGGTATAGGCGCCGGCGTGCCGGGGTTGATCGGCCGGGACGGCCTCATCCATTCATCCGTCAATATGCGCCCCCTGGACGGTTTCAACCTGGCCGCCTTTCTGCGGGAGCGGACCGGCGTGCCATCGGTCTGCGGCAACGACGCCAACCTGATCGCCCTGGGGGAGCAGGCCTTTGGAGCCGGCAGGCGGTTCTCGTCATGCATGGTGATTACCATCGGCACCGGGTTGGGGAGCGGACTGATCCTGGACGGCCGGCTCTGGACCGGAAGCGGCGGCTTTGCAGCCGAGTTCGGGCACGTCACCGTGGATCCGGAAGGGGTGCTCTGCTCCTGCGGCAACAAGGGCTGCCTGGAACAGTACGTCTCTGCCGGGGCACTCGTCCGTTTTGCGCGGGAACTGCTGCCACGGGAACTGCTCGCAAACCTGGAGGGCGCCCTGGACGCCCGCATGGTTGCCGATCTGGCGCGGCAGCGGGAAGGCGGAGCCCTGGCCGCCTTTGAGCGGATGGGGCGCTGGCTGGGCATCGCCCTGGCGTCCCTGGTCGCTACCCTCAACCTGGAGGCGGTCGTTATCGGTGGCGGCGTTGCCGCCAGTTTCGATCTGCTGCTGCCCACACTTACCGCCGAACTCGCACAACGCTGTTTCCCGCAGTTCACCTCGGGCTGCACCATCGTCAAAACCGAGCTGGGGGACGATGCCGGGCTTCTGGGGGGGGCTGCGCTGGCAGGGACGGTCGCTTGATGCGCTTTCGGGTCTAAGCCATGATACGTTCATGATGCCGGGATGCCCGCGGCTTCCCCGGCTCAATCCGGTCAGGATTACCTGGCGCTGACCGCGAAACTCCCCTCCGAGGACTGAAATGAAAGGTATCGTCACAGGACTGTGTCTGGCGCTGCTTGCCCTGCTGTGGGGCGGCACCGTGAATGCCACCGAGGAATACGCCACGCAGACCGGCAAGGAGTGCGGCGCCTGCCACCTGAACCCCTCCGGTGGCGGCGAACTGACCGGTGCGGGCAAGGACTTCCAGTCACGGCTGCATCCCGCGCCATCCGGCTCACCTTCGGCGGGCCACCTGTTTTCCCGTGTGTTGCGGTTGTTGGCCGGGTATGTCCATCTTCTGACGGTGATCATCTGGTTCGGTACGATCCTGTATGTACATCTGATCCTGAAGCCGGCCTACGCCTCCCAGGGACTGCCGCGCGGCGAGGTGCGGGTCGGGCTGGCGTCCATGGCCGTCCTGGCGCTGACCGGGGTTATCCTTGCCTGCTACCGGATTACCTCCCTGGATATGCTGCTGCATACCCGTTTCGGTATCCTGCTGCTGATCAAGGTCGGTCTGTTCTGTATCATGGTCGGGTCGGCGCTGGTGGTGGTGCTGGTGATCGGTCCGCGCCTGCGGGCGAAGCGGAATGACGTTGCGCCCGATTTTGCGGATAAATCATCCTTTACTCCGGATGAATTGGCCTTTTTCGACGGTTCCGAGGGCAGGCCGATCTATTTCGGCTACAATGGCAAGGTCTATGATGCCGGCGCCAGCCGCCTCTGGAAGGGGGGCAAGCATGCCGGCCGCCACCCGGCCGGCCAGGACCTGAGCGAGTTTCTCAGCCAGGCCCCCCATGGCGAGGACAAGGTGGCGGCCATGCCGTGCGTGGGGAGATTGATCCGGGATGCCGTTGCTCCCGCGCGACCGCTCCATGAACGGGTCTTCTTTTTCATGGCCTACATGAACCTGATCATGGTCTTTGCGATTACGCTCGTCGTGGCGCTCTGGCGCTGGTGGTGATTCTCCCCGGTCGTGCCGCCGGAATTCAGAGCCAAGGACATCAATGCATGGGAATATCGCCGTACCCTTCCACCGTAACCCCGCCGGATGTGCCGCAGCCGTACCCTTCGATCGTGGAGTTTCTGGTTGCCCGGTTTCCCCGTGTGCCCCGGGCACGTTGGGAAGAGCGCATTGCCGCGGGAAAGGTTCTGGACGAGGATGGCTGCCCGATTACCCGGGAAAGCGGGTATGTTCCCCTGAAACGGTTGTTCTATTTCCGGGAGGTTGAACAGGAACGGGTCATCCCGTTTCAGGAAGAGATCCTGTTTCGCAATGACGATCTGCTGGTGGCCTGCAAACCGCATTTTCTGCCCGTGACGCCCGGTGGCGCGTACGTCGATGAATGCCTGCTGAACCGGTTGCGGCGGCGGACGGATCTTGGCTACCTGGCGCCGGTTCACCGGATCGACCGGGCAACGGCGGGTCTTGTCATGTTTTCCGTCAACCAAAAGACCAGCGGCCGGTACCACGCGCTTTTCAGGGAGGGCAAGGTGGAAAAGACCTATCAGGCGCTCTCGCCCTCTACCCACCAGCAGGAAGAGACCGAATGGCTGGTGGAGAACAGGATCGTAACCGGCGAGCCGTGGTTCAGGATGAAGGCCGTCCCCGGCGCAGTGAATGCCCGCTCAAGGATCACGCTGGTCGAGGTGCGCTCCGGCATGGCACGATTCCGGCTGTCCCCGTTCACGGGCCAGACGCACCAGTTGCGGCTGCACATGAGCGGCCTGGGGTTCGGGATACTGAACGACCGGCTGTATCCCGATCTGCGACCGGAGGTTGCGGATGACTTTACCAAGCCGTTGCAACTGATTGCCCGGATGCTCAGATTCCGTGACCCGGTTACCGGGAAAGGGATGGAGTTTCGGTCCGAACGGCAGTTGTTGTGGTGATTACCAGGCTCTCCAGCCTGACCATTTTTCATCCCGGATACCGGTGAAAGGGGTCGCACGATGAAGACAGATGAAGAGCTGATCCATGAACTGACCATCCGCTTTGCCCAGAGCAGAAAGGCCTTTTCGGACCTGAGCGTGGTGAACCGCAAGCTGGTGGAGATGAACCGCAGGCTTGAGCAGTCCGAGGCGTTCAAGAGCAACTTCCTCTCCAACATCCGCAACGAGATCAACAATCCGCTCAACGCCATCATCGGCCTGGCCGGCGAATTGGCCGCCATGGACCGGGAGGGTGGGGAGGTCGCCAGGGTGGCCTCGCTGATCTGCTCCGAGGCGGGCAACCTGGATTTCCAACTGCGGAACATCTTCGTGGCCGCCGAGTTGGAGGCGGGTGCGGTCGATCCGCACATCGTCCATGTGAACATGGCCGCAGTGCTGAGGGATGTGGTGGAGATGTTCCGCTGCAGCGCATCCGAGAAATCGGTGGACATCGAACTGGACCTGCCGCACGGTGACGGGGCGGTTGAGTTCGCGACCGACGCGGAGAAGGTGCAGGTCATCGTCGCCAATCTCCTGGCCAATGCGGTCGAGTTCAGTCCTCCCGGCGAGACGGTGAACGTTTCCCTGGCGATCGACGATGACGGGCTGCTGAGGATTGCCGTGCGCGACCGTGGCAAGGGGATCGCCGGGGAAGATCACCAGCGCATCTTCGACCGTTTCGTTCAACTGGAGAACGGTACGACCCGTTCCCATCCCGGACATGGGCTCGGCCTCAGCATCGCCAGGGCCCTGGCCGACCTTCTGCAAGGGACGGTCACGGTGGAAAGCGCCCCGGGAGCGGGCGCCCTCTTTACCGCGATCCTGCCGCCCAACTCATTCGCCGGTGGCGAGAATGTCTTTGCCGAAGGGGGCAACCTGTTCCTCTTCGGCAAAATGAGCGAGAAATAGCCGTCGTGGACAATGGAGAGAAGGTGCATAAACATTTCCTGTTTCCCGGCACCCTGTTTGCGGATCCCCGGGAATACCGGGTCAGCACGGTGCTGGGCTCGTGCGTTGCGGTCTGTTTCTGGGATTCCGTGGCGCGCATGGGAGGGATCAACCACTACATGCTGCCGATGTGGAACGGGGAAGGGCTGGCGACCCCCAAATACGGCAACATCGCCATCGAAAAGCTGCTGGCAAGGGTGCTTGCCATGGGATGCCGGCAGGAGAACCTGGTGGCCAAGGTGTTCGGGGGGGCCAATGTCAAGGGGACCGGCAACGAGGGG
>JAATGX010000059.1 GCA_015688915.1 Desulfuromonadales bacterium | reverse complement strand
GGCCCGCTTTCTCCTTGCCGACCCGGCGGCGGACATGCTGGAGCGCGCCAAAGCCCGGCTCTCCGACTTTCCTTCCGAGAGGCTCGATTTTCTTGCCCCATTGCGCAGCCAGGAACTCGCCGGGGTTGTGCGTGAGACACCTCAGGTCATCAGCGCCATCCAGTCCCATCATTACGGGGACCAGGAAGAGCGCCGCCATGCTACCCGCGCCTGCCATCAGCTTCTTGAGGCGGGTGGAGTATACGTTACCTTCGAAAACTTCAGACCGGCCACGCCCAAGGGAATCGAGACGGCACTTGAACGGTGGCTCCGCTTTCAGAGGGCGGCCGGCCGATCTCTGGAGGCTGTGGAGGAGCACCGCCTCCGTTTCGACCGGAATTATTTCCCCATAACCGTTACCGAACACCTGAAGCTGTTGTGGGATACCGGATTCGCCATTGCCGAGATTTTCTGGCTTTCACACATGCAGGCCGGCTTCTATGCCGTCAAGTAGTGCAATTTTATTGCAACGTTACCTAAAAGGAGGCAGACGATGGAATTCTTGCGAGACGAACAATTCAAGGTGCTTGCCAATCCAGGGGTAGTTTCGGTACAACTCTTGTCGCCGCACAACTCCGAGTCGCATCGCGTCACCATTACCCGGGTCACGGTCGAACCGGGCGCCAGGCAGCCGCCGCACAGCCACCAAACGTCTGAACAGATCTGGATTGCCGTATCAGGCGTCGGCACACTTTTACTTGCGGAAGAAAAGAGGCACCCGTTTGTTGCCGGCGAAGTTGTTCGCTTTGCCGACGAAGACCAGCATGGCTTTGAAAATTCAAGTTCAGAGCCGTTCGTCTATCTGTCCGTCACATCTCCGCCAATCAACTTCTCCTACGCTTACAAGGATGGAAAGTAGTTCCAGAGACGGCCACGTGTTCTTCTGTTGCGGCAATGACCGGCGTCCTGGAAGAATGGCTTGAGCGCCATGCCGGAAAGGTTAAAGAAAAAGATGACTGACCCAAGACTCATAGGGGTCTTCGATTCCGGCGTCGGCGGCCTGTCGGTCCTATGCGAGATCCGCAAGGAACTGTCGGGTGAAGATCTGTTGTACGCGGCCGACTCCGGGTATGCGCGCGGACGACGTGGCCCGTCGGGAATTTGCTTGACATCATTGAGGTAAACGATTAAAAACCAGTAAACGTACGGATAAAAAAGAATAATTGAATAATTCACGGTCAACTTACTGGAAAACCGGAGGTACCTGACTTGCACACGCGAGCGGTCCTCCGGTTTTTTTGTGTAAAAACTGCCGTGGTCAGGAAGCAACGAAACAATGCCGAATGGTTCCAGCAGTGGAACCTGAAGAAGAAAGGAGGTGATACCGATGAAAAAATGGACGCTTATGGCCGTAGCACATTGCAAGGAAGGTAAATGACTCCGGTCCTGGGCATGACGGTAAACTGCCCCTCGGCAACTCCCCACGACAATACCGCGGAGAAGCACCAACGAAGGCTGAATCAACCCTACACCTGAACCACCAATCGACACCATCGACAGAATCAGATACCAGCCCCGGCCACCTCTGTGACACGGTCCGCAGGGCCGGGTCGTCTGGAGAAAGGAAAAGGACATGTCCGGCTGGGGCATTGTGCGTGCCTATATCGCCCGGAATCGGGCCGCGTATCTTGTCGGTATCTCCCTGACGACGCTGGCGAGCCTTCTGGCGGTGCTCATCCCGTGGCTGATAGGCAGTTTTTCCGACCGGTTCGGAGGCGGCTCGCTCACCTTCCGGGATACGGCGCAGTTTGCCGCCGCCATCCTGCTTATCAGCTCGTTGCGGGTCACTGTCTGGTGGTTCGGCCGGATGATGGTCCACCGCAAGGGACGTATTCTGACCTATCAACTGCGCCGGGACCTGTTTCTGAAGTGGGGAACCCTCTCCCCGGCCTATTACCACGGCCAGAGTATCGGCGACCTGCTCTCCCATGCCCTGAGCGACGTGGAGGTCGTGCGCGAACTGGTGACCATGGGGATCAACGTGGCGGCCAGCGGACTCTCCATGCTGGCGGCGGTTATCTACATGATGTCCGTCCATGGGGACTGGCGGCTTTCCCTGGCAGGGCTGGGGCCGATGCTCGCGATTCCGCTTCTGGTCTGCTGCCTGGGACCCCGGCTCAGGGCCTATTCCCTGCGCTGCCAGGAGGCGTTGGGCTCCATGGCCCAGACCGTCGAAGAGGTGTTCGGCGGCATCCGCGCCGTCAAGGCATTCGGCACCGAGCAGGTGGTCATCGGCCGGTTCGAAGGAAAAGTGGATGACATTGTGGCGGAGCGGATGACGTTTATCCGGCTTTCGTCGTTCTTTGAAGCGCTGATCCCCCTGCTGGCCAATCTCGGTTTCATCATTGTCCTCGGGTACGGCGGCTGGCTGACCATTACCAAAGGGATCACCCTCGGCGGGTTCGTTGCCTCCACCATGTACGTCGCCCTGCTGCGCGGTCCCCTGGAACATCTCGGCAAGGTGCTCAACCTGATCCAGCGCGGAGCGGCCTCGCTCGACCGGATCGCCCGGTTGCTGACGGTCGCCGCAACGGTCCGCGACCGTGAGGCCGGGGCCTTGCTCGACCAGCCGCTCCGGGGTCATGTGCGGGTTAACCGGCTGAGCTTCCGCTATCCGGGGACGGAGCGGGATGTCCTGGCCGGGATCTCCTTTACGGTCGCTCCGGGCAAGACCCTGGGGATTATCGGTCCCATGGGGAGCGGCAAGACCACCCTGGCCGACCTGCTGCTCAGGCTCTACGATCCGCCGGAAGGGACGGTCCTTCTGGACGGCGAGGATATCCTCCGTTACCCCCTGGCACGGGTGCGGCAAGGGGTGGCGTACGTGCCCCAGGACGGTTTTCTCTTCTCGACCAGCCTGCTGGAAAACATCGCGTTCGCCGATGACCAGCCGGACCGGGAGCGGGCCGGCCAGGCGGCCCGGGTCGCGGCTCTCCACGATACCATCGAACAGTTTCCGGACGGCTTTGCCACGGAGGGGGGGGAGCGGGGCGTGCGGCTTTCCGGCGGCCAGAAACAGCGGGTCGCCTTGGCACGGATGATCTACAAGGATGCCGTCGTGCAGATCCTGGACGACAGCCTGAGCGCCGTGGATACGACGACGGAGCGGGAGATCCTGAAAAGCCTCGGCGCCCGGGGCATTGGCGGGAACGTTGCCTCCGGACCGGCCGCCAGGACGACCATCATCATCTCCCATCGGCTGAGCGCCGTGCAGTACGCGGATGAGATCCTGGTCCTGGATGCGGGCCGGGTCGTCGAGCGGGGGAGCCATGCCGGGCTGATCGCCGCGAACGGCCACTATGCCGGGCTCTGGTTCATGCAGTCCGGCATCACGGCTGAAGAGCTCAAATCGGGCGAACCGGACCTGGCCGATGACATGGCGGCCATGGTGACCGGGCTGACGAACGGCGTCGAATCCCTGGATGCCGGGATGAACGAGGAAACAGCGGCATGAACGAATCACCACAACACGGCCTGGGGGGGCTGCGCACCCTGCTGCCGTACATGAAGGCGCACCGGGGCCGGCTCGCCCTGGCCTTTGGTCTCGTGATCGGCGTGGCCTTTATCGAAATGGCCCAGCCCTACCTGGTAAAGGTGGCCATTGACCGCTATATCGCCGTGCCGGCGCCCCATGCCGCGGCCGTCCTCTGGATGGCGGCCGCCTACCTGGGCATGACCCTGCTCGCCCTGTGCCTGACCTACGGACAGGAGATCCTTCTCCAGTATACGGGGCTCCACACGGTACGGGCGATCAGGAGCGATCTGTTCAGGCATCTGCAAGGCCTGTCCCTCGGGTTTTTCGACCGGAACAGCGCCGGCCGGCTCATCACCAACGTGGTCAACGATACCGAGGCCCTCAACAACTTCTTCTCCCAGTTCCTTTCCATCACGTTGCGGGGCCTGCTCTCCCTGCTCCTGATCATGTTCTTCATGCTGCGGCTCGATGTGACCGCGGCGCTCTACTGCTTCATCCTGGTGCCGGTCATCGGCGCGGTATCGCTCTATTTCCGCGTCAGGCTGCGCAGGATCTACAACGAGATCCGCAACCGCCTTTCCGCGTCAATCGCCTTTCTGGCCGAGAACCTGAGCGGTATGGCCATCATCCAGATCTTTCACCAGGAGGCCAAGCAGCAGAGGAGGTTCGACGAGCGCAACACGGCCCTGCGCGACGCGACCATCAGCGAAAACCGGACCAACCTTCTGTTGACCAGCATTACCGAACTGCTGGGTGACGCGGGGGTGGCGGCCCTGATCTGGTTCGGCGGCCGGGCCGTGATCCGGGGGACGATCACCTTCGGGGTACTGTATGCGTTCGTCGGCTACATCAGGCGCTTTTTCCAGCCGATCAACTCCATCACCCAGCAGTTGAACGTGCTGCAAACGACCATTATCGCCACCGAGCGGATCAGCCGCACCATGCGGGTGGAACCGGAGATCGTCGAGCTGCCCGGTGCCCTGGCCCCGCCGATCCGGGGGGAGATCCGTTTCGACAACGTCTCCCTGGCGTATCAGCCCGGCCACCGGGTGCTGAGCGATATCCGCCTGACGATCCGGCCGGGGGAGAAGGTCGGTTTTGTCGGGGCGTCCGGGGCCGGAAAGTCGTCGCTGCTGAATCTGGCGGCCAGGTTCTACGACGCCACGGGCGGGACGGTCCGCATCGACGGCCAGGATGTCCGGGAATGGCCGCTGGAGGCGCTACGGCGCACCGTGGGGATCGTCCAGCAGGACGTGGCGCTGTTTTCCGGCACCATCATCGACAACATCCGTTTTTTCCGCCCGGAGATTCCCGAGGAACGGGTGCGGGATGCGTGCCGGTTGGTCGGCGCGGAGCCGTTCATCCTCCGGCTGCCCAAGGGGTACGACACCCCGCTGTCGGAGCGGGGAAGCACCCTGTCGGCGGGGGAGCGGCAGCTGCTCTCCTTTGCCAGGGTGCTGGTGTTCGATCCCCGGATCATCATCCTCGACGAGGCCACGGCCAGCCTCGACACCAGGACCGAGGCGGTGTTGCAGGAGGCGATCCACCGCGTGTCACGGGGGCGCACCCTGCTGGTCATCGCCCACCGGCTCTCCACGATTCAGGATATGGACACCATCATCGTGCTCGATCAGGGACGGATTGTCGAACAGGGGACACACACTGCGCTGCTGCAACTCCGGGGGCATTACTGGCGGCTGCACCGGTCGGGCATTCTGTTGGAAGAGGCGGCCGGCTCCGATAGTGCCGGCCTTCCCGCACACATCCACAACGCGGGAGGGAGCGGCGCAGTGCAAGCGGTTGGCATAACCCCGGCGTGAAACCGGTTCCTCGGGAGCAGGGATGCTTGAGAATTATACCGGTAAGAGGGGATAGCATCCCATGACCCAGGAATTTGCTTGACATCATTGAGGCAAATGTTTAAAAACTAGTTAACGCATAGATATAACAGAATAATCGAAGAGACACCGTCAACTTACTGGAAAACCGGAGGTACCTGACTCGCATACGCGAGCGGTCCTCCGGTTTTTTTTGCGCATGCGGTTCAATGGACCGAACCGGTAAATTATGCGGGCGACAACCACAAACAAGAGCCTCCCTGCCGGGTCAGGCTACATTTCAGAAACGGGGTACACACGATGGACGCCTTTGATATTCAACATCAGCGCGAGTATATCGAGTACAGCAAGGAGGTCCACGGCTATTCCAAGGCGATCGGCAAGATCCTGGACCTGTCGGAGTCCTACATTCCCGATGCCGAAAAGGCGTACCGGGAGGGGAAGAAGAACGCCATCTGGTGCGGCGCCGTCGGCTGGGTGGTGCCCTTGGTCTATGCCTGCGATACCGTGCCCATTGCCTTCGGCGAGATGGGGCGGCTGAGTGACAAGGAAGTGATGCTCATCGCCGAGGACTACTACCAGTTTCCGAGCGAGACCTGCTCCATGGTCAAGTGCGTGGTCGGCCAGTGGCACCTGCGCAAGGACACGACCGGCATCAAGCGCATCCTGGGGAACAGCTCGGCCTGCGAGCCGTACAACCTGGCCTGGGAGGTCATGAAGAACGAAGGGTATGACGTGTACAACAACGACGTGATCTATCGCGGCGCCAGCGTGGACGGCAAGCGCCTGGAAAAGCTGGTGGAGTTTTTCGTCGGCGAGATTCACGGAGTGGTGGAGTGGCTGACCGGCAGCAGCAAGATAGACGAGGAGAAGCTGGCCCTGGAGCTCAAACGCAAGAACCGGCTGCTGGCCAAGATGCGGCAAATCCTGGATCTGAGGCTTACCCGCCCCCTGTATGTCAAGAGCCTGGCGACCATACTGATGCTCAATGTCGGCCTGAACAACTACTTCGGCAAACCGGAGGAGTATGAAGCCGCCCTGGACCTGCTGATCGAGGAATTGGAAAACACGCCGGTGGACGAGGAACAGCTGAAGAAGGTCATTCCGCTGGTCTGGGCCGGCGGCACCGGCCAGGAATTCGGCATCTACGAGGCGATCGACCAGGCGGGCGGCGCGCTCCTGGGGCTGCGGAGCGTGCCGTTCAAGAGTTTCCGCGAGGACGTCCCCCCGGTGGAGGCCCTGGCCCGTTTCGTCTACGACAACCAGGGGGCCGGCGCCGGGGTGTACGCCCGGAACGTCATCGAGCTCGAACTGGAAAAGACCAAGGCCCAGGGGCTGATCCTGTACGGCTACATCGGCTGCTCCTTCGGCAGCGTGGACCGGGAAATGTGGCGGGAATACTTTCACAAGAAGGGGATCCCCAGCATCAACCTGGAAGGGTCGTTCCAGACCGGGGCCCCCAGCGGCCAGGTGCTCACCAGGGTCAAGGCGTTTGTGGAGATGCTTTCCTGATTCTGAGTTGCATTCAAGATGATACTAAAAGCGACCACCCCCCCCCAACCCCTCCTTATCAAGGAGGGGAGCTTATAATCCCCCTCCTGTTTCAGGAGGGGCCAGGGGTGGTAAGGTGTCGGCTTGAATGCTTATTGGAATGAGATCAGGACGAAAGGAGAAAGGTCATGTGTCAAGGTGGTAAAAAAGAGGTTGCATTGTCGATCCCGACGTTGAAATGCGAGAGTTGCGGCGGGAAATTGAAGACGGCGCTGGAACAGGTGAAAGGCGTTGACGGGGTACGGGTGCAGGTGCCGGAAAAGCGGGTCGTGGTGAATTTCAAGCCCTGCGCCGTCAGCGAGCAGCAATTGCGGGCCGCGGTGGAACATGCCGGTTTCCCGGTCGGGGCCGCATAACGTACGGAATCGGGGAGAAAAAATCCGCTGTTGATTTCTTGGTTTCAGGCTCTGTTGTTCCCATAAAATCGGCTCTCGGACGAAGATCAGGAAGGAGACGCCTGGTAATGGATTCGCTGGATGTGGCACGGTATTGGGAAGAGAATGCCGATACGTGGACGCGGCATGCCCGGGCCGGCTATGACATTTATCGGGACGCGCTGAATACGCCGGCCTTCCTGGCCATGCTTCCGCCGGTCAACGGGTTTGGGGGGCTGGACGTGGGATGCGGCGAGGGGACGAACACCCGCAAACTCGCCCGGCTCGGGGCGAAGATGTGCGCCGTCGACGTCGCTCCGACCTTCATCCGGCATGCGCGCGAGCTTGAGGAAGCCGACCCGCACGGCATCGACTTCCGGGTTGGAGACGGCGCGGCTCTTCCGTTTCCGGACGGATCATTCGATTTTGTAACCGCGTTCATGTCGTTAATGGACATGCCGGACCAGGCCCAGGCGCTGCGGGAGGCGCATCGCGTGCTCCGGCCGGGCGGATTCCTGCAATTCTCCATTCTGCATCCCTGCTTCGTTCCCCCGCACCGCAAGGTGCTGCGCGATGGGGCCGGCACGGTTCTGGCCGTCGAGGTCGGCGGTTATTTTGACGCCATTGACGGCCGCATCGACACCTGGTGGTTTTCAACCCTGTCTGCCGAAGAGCGCGAACAGGTCGCTCCATTTCGTGTGCCGCGCTTTCATCGAACCCTGAGCGACTGGGTCGAAATGATATGCCGGGCCGGCCTGATTATCCAACAATTCGGCGAGCCGTGCGCCTCGGAAGAAGTCGCACAAGCCGTTCCAACTGTGGCGGACACCCGGGTAGCCGGTCTTTTCCTCCATGTGCGGGTAGTCAAGCCGAAGACGTTGGTCTTGTGAAGCAGCGGTCATATTAAAATTGGAAAAGGCAGACGTTGGTGACCTGATGATTTTTGGACAGTTCCGGACCATTATCTTTGACTTCGACTACACCCTGGCCGACTCCTCCCGCGGGGTGGCGGAGTATCCGCTGGCCGCGGTGGTGGAGAATCTGGGGCAATTGGGCGCTGCGTGAATCCGCGACAAGAAGGAGGCAATCATGGAATACGGATCAAGTTCGAAGGCTGAAGCCAGGCTCATCGGCACCACACCGGCGCCGGGAACTCCACCGGCGGAGGATGCGCCGGAACCGGCGGGTGACGTCAAGCACGTAACCATCCGGACCCATGAGCATTACGGCGATATCGAGGAACGTCTGGATTTTCCGGCTGCCTGGGACATTCAGGTGCAGCATATGGCGGGCCATGACGCCGCTGTCCTGGACGCGGATGAAATCCTGGGCCGCCTTCGTTTACCCATCGGGACCCGCCCCCTGCGGGAGCTGGCCCGGGGCAAGCGGTCGGCGGTGATCACCTTTGACGATTTGACCCGCCCAACCCCGGCCCATGCGGTAGCCCCCCTGGTAATCGAAGAGCTTCTGGCCGCCGGCGTGCCCGCCGACCGCATTGTCTTTGTCGGTTCCTTCGGCACTCACCGTAATCTGGAGCAGGACGAGGTGGTTCGCAAGCTGGGCCTGGACCTGCTCCGGGAGTATACCTGGGTCAATCACAATGCGTGGGACAACCTCCAGGAAGTGGGAACAACCAGTTCCGGGAATGTGATCAAGGTCAACCGCACGTTCATGGCCGGCGACCTGCGGATTACGATCAGCGGTGTGAAGATTCCGGGTTTGCCGGATACGGGGGCGGGGCCAAGGCCATTTTGCCCGGGGTGGCTGGTTTTGATACGGTCCGTTACAACCATACCGTGGTCAGGCAGAAGTTCCGTCAGCCGGAACCCGGCGTCATCCCGGTTTACAAGAACGAGATCCGCGCCGACATGGAGGAGGCGGCCCGGCTTGCCATGGTCGATTTCAGCGTGCAGATCGTCTACAACGGGGAACGGCAGGTCAGCGGCATATTCGCGGGGGACATCGTCGAGGCCCATCGTGCGGCCAGCCGCTTCGCCGTAACGCACTATCAGACCCACGCCGTGGCCGACCCGGACGTGGTGGTGTGCAACAGCTATCCCCAGGCGACGCAGGCTAAGGTGAACTCCTGGATCGGCTCGGTGCGGGAAGGGGGAACCGGCGTGCTGATAATCCAGCATCCCCAGGGCGTGAGCGCGATGCACTATTTTGAACAGCATATGGCGGGGCAGCACGGCAAGACGCACCTGGACACCCTGGAGGAGTCCAAGGCGCCATTGCCCGGCAACAGGCACCTGATCGTATTTTCCCAGTACACCGACAAGCGACAGAGGACCAGGTTTCCCGGGGATACGGTCTTCGCCCGGACCTGGGCGGACGTCATCGGGCAGATCCAGGCCCGGCACAAGGGTACTGTCCGCGTGGCGGTGTATCCCTATGCCGCGATTCAACACACGGAAACCAGGCTGGATGAGCCGGATGAGGCTGCTTGATACTGTACCGATTAAAAGGAAAAAACCATGCACGACGTCATAATCAGAAAGATGCGGGAAGAAGATATAGCATCTTTGTCCGAACTGTATAAAGACTTTTGGAACGAAACATCTGACATTGATAAAATGTTGTTGAGGTTTAACGAATTGAATACTAATGACAACTACATATTTCTTTCGGCGGTTATTGACAATGGACTTGTCGGCTCGATTATGGGAATTGTCTGTCATGAACTGTACGGAGAATGGGCTCTTCGTCGTTTTAAGTGGGTTGACCATATAGTGAGTTGAATTTGAGCTTCCCTGCAATGAGGTAGGCCATGGAAATCATGTTCCGAGGGTTGCGATAACCGCGAGCTCTTGCTTTGGCTGCCTGGATCAGACTAT